>CAZEDO010000050.1:0-26142 GCA_964511085.1 uncultured Lentimicrobiaceae bacterium | reverse complement strand
GTGTTTTTCTTAAAACTGAATTTCGGAAAAGAATTCGTTATAAAAAAGCTAATTAAAATAGAATAGAAATCTCTATATTTTTGCTCAAATGGGGGAAATTTAATAGCCGGAATTTTCTATTCTCCCAATTGATACATCAGCCGTTTTAACTCAATTTCAGCGATTTTAGCTGCATAGTTGAGGTTCACCAATTGGTAACCGGTGTTTTCAAAGCTTGCCTGGGCAGCTTTTACTTCCAGTATGGTAGCCTGGTTTACCCGGAATCGCTGCATAACAACATTTATCAGCTTTCCCGACAATTCAACCGAGTTTTCCTGAGAATTCAACTGTTGCAATGTCGTACTATAGGACTGGTATGTTTTAATTGCACCGGCAGTAAGGGCGTTAAGAAGGTTCTGTTGCTGAAGCTTTGCATTGCTTACATTATATACAGCCGTTTGCTTTTGAACCTTATAGGCATTTCCATTATATATTGGCACTTGCAGCGTGAGCCCGGCGTAGGGGCCGGAGTTCTGATTCACCAGTGTGAGCCCGGCATCGCTCTGGCTGCGATTGAAATTCAGACCGGTATTGATTCGTAGCGACGGGTATCGCAAAGCAGCAACTTCCTTTACTATTTGCTCGTTTATTTTAACCTGTTGTTCCGCAGCAAGATATTGCGGATTTTTTTGATGAAACGCAAGAATCGTGTTCAGTTGTAATGATTTATCCACAACAATACTATCATCCACCGTAAATGGATAATAGTGTTTAATGCTCATTAGTTGAAGAAGTTCGGTCTTTGTTTGGTCAACAACCAGTTGTTGGATCTTAAAATTTTGTTCTGCCGAGTTTACATCAATCAAGGCCTGCAAATAGTCGGCGTCATTCGCCATGCCTAAATTCTTTCGTTCAGTAACTATTTCCAGTTTATTTTGAGATACATCAAGTGATGTACGGATTATTTTCAGGTAATTCTGCTGCCTTACGATGTCGAAATATTTTGCCATCACTTCGGCTATCGTATTTTGAATTTGCAGGTTTAGTTCGATTTCGCTTTGCTGTTGCAGGCGATCCAGGCGTTCCCTTGTAGCAACAACCCTGAACCCATTAAAGAGTAGCATTCCGGCAGACAGATTGGATATGAGTGTGTTTCCATTAGCATTGTTCTTCGTTATTTCAGAGCCAGTATTAAGTTTCTGATACACATTGGTTACGGATTGGTTGTCACTTGCGCTGGCAGTCACCAAAGGAAGACCTCCTGCGACACCCGTAGTATTGTTTATTTTGCTTATTTCCAGATTGTTAGCGGCTATCTGGATATCAAAATTATTCTTCAATGTTGTATCGATGGCGCTCCTGAGGTTTATCGTAACCTGGGCAGATGTTATCAGCGGCAGGAACAAGATCAGGAGAGAACAGAGCCTTTTCATTTCTTTTCTTTTTATTTAAATTGATTATCTATCTCTTCCTGATTAACATGTTTACCTGAAACAAACGTATAAACCGCCGGAATTACAAATAATGTGAGGATCAATGAGAATAAAATACCTCCAACTATAACTATCCCCAGTGGTACACGGCTTGATGCGGCTTCTCCAAGGCTTAAGGCAATTGGCAAGGCTCCAAGTGAAGTTGCAAGGCTGGTCATCAGGATAGGGCGCAGGCGATGTGTGGCTGCTTCTGTAACTGCTTCGGATTTCGACATGCCGAGCGCGCGCTTTTTATTGGCAAATTCAACGATCAGGATTCCATTTTTTGTCACAAGGCCTATAAGTGTTATCATTCCTATTTCTGAGAAGATATTGAGGGTTTGCTTAAACAGCCATAAGCATAAAATGGCTCCAGCAATAGCCAATGGGACGGTTATCATAATAATGAACGGATCCCTGAAACTTTCAAACTGTGCTGCAAGAACAAGATAAATCAACAGAAGCGCCAAAATAAATGCAAATGCTGTATTGGATGAACTTTCGGCATAATCGCGCGAAGGGCCGGTTAAGGAAGTCTGGAAACTTTCATCCAGCAATTTATCACTTATACTTTGCATTGCTTTTACGCCGTCGCCAATCGTTTTTCCATCCGCCAATGATGCGGAAATGGTTGCCGCCTTGTAGCGGTTAAAGTGAAATAAAGTTGGGGGATTGGCATTAGGTGTCATATCCAATACTTCCGACAGTGCAATATTGTTTCCCAGGTTGTTCCGGACAAACAATTTCGAGATATCCGCCGGTTGCTGACGATCCTGCAACCCTACCTGGCTGATTACCTGGTATTGGCGGCCGTTCATAATAAAATATGCCAGCCGGCGTCCACTGAAAGCACTTTCAAGGACACCTGCAATATCATCAACAGTAAGGCCCAATTCACGTGCTTTTATCCTGTCGATGATAATATCAAGTTCGGGTTTGTTGAATTTAAGATTCACATCCACATTCTGGAAGGTTTTATCATTCCGGGCAGCTTCCAGGAATTTGGGAATAACGGCTTTCAGGCTGTCGAAATCAAGGTTCTGGATAACAAACTGCACTGGCAATGAACCTCTTGAGCCCATGCCAACAGCGATGGTTTGCTCTTCCAAAGGAAAAATCCGCAGGTCATTATACCTGCTTACCTTTTTTGATATCTCTTTTGCTATCTCACTTTGCGATTTTCCTCTTTCCGAAGGAGACACCAGGCCAAGCCTCCCGGAGCCGCCATTCATGCCCATACCGCCAAATCCGGGAAGCGACACAAAAGAAAAACTCCTTTCGGGTATGGAGTCGATAAGGTAGTTGGCAAAATCGTTGGTGGCCTTGGTCATAAATCCATAACTGGCACCTTCGGGTCCGGTGATCTGAAACCTAATACTCCCTTTGTCTTCCATCGGAGCTATTTCGCTTTGAAGATTCTTACCGATAAACCAGGTGATGGAAAGGCAGACCACAACTATTCCCCAGGCCATCCACCTTCGTTTTATAAATTTTTGAAGTGTTCTCTTATACCCGCTTTCCATTCCGGTGAAGAATGGTTCGGTCTTCCGGTAGAACCATCGTTCCTTTGCATCAGGTTTATTCAGGTAAACATTAAGTACCGGTGTGATGGTAAGAGACACAAAAGCGGAGATGAGAACAGCTGTGGCCACCACCACAGCAAATTCTCTGAAAAGACTGCCTATAAATCCTTGCAAAAACAATACCGGTAAAAACACTATTGCAAGTGTTACAGAGGTAGAAATCACAGCAAAAAATATTTCTTTACTTCCTTCGAGGGCTGCCCTGCGGATTGGCATTCCCTGCTCAAACTTCCGGAATATATTTTCCGTTACAACTATTCCATCATCCACCACCAATCCTGTTGCAAGGATAATTCCCAACATCGATAGTATGTTGATTGAAAACCCGGCCAGGTACATTACAAAAAAAGTGGCGATGAGCGAAATCGGAATGTCGATGAGTGGCCGGATGGCGATGAGCCAGTTCCTGAAAAAAGCAAATATTACCAGGATGACGAGGAGAAAAGCTATGAGCAAAGTTTGTTTTACTTCGTCCAGCGACTTGCGGACATTGGTAGTATTATCAAACAATGTTGTAAACTGGATATCACTTTTCTGTGATTTCCTGATCTCGTCCAGGCGTTTTGTAAATTCGTCGGAAATGTTGATGTAATTAGCTCCGGGCTGAGGTATAATAGCCAATCCAACTGCACTTACACCATTCAACCGCCAACTTTGCTCATACTGTTCAGGCCCTATTTCAACTTTTGCCAAATCACTTAACCTTACAATTCTGTCTTTATCTTCACTTATGATAAGGTCCCTGAAATCTTTTTCGGTAGTCAGCCGACCCAATGCCCGGATGGTGAGTTCTGTATTATTGCCGTAAACCTTACCGGAAGGGACTTCTACGTTTTCTTTATTCAGAACGGTGGTGATATCATTAAAAGTAATATTATATGCATTCAGCTTGTCAGGATCAATCCACAGGCGCATTGCAGGGCGTTTCTGGCCTACAATATTTACAGCGCTCACTTCGGGGATGGTCTGAAATTTATTCTGCAAAACATTTTCGGCATAATCGCTAAGGTCCATTAATCCTTTGCTTTTGCTTTGCACGGCCATAAGAATAATAAAATCGCTGTTGGCGTCAGCTTTTGTTACAACGGGAGGAGCATCAATATCCTGCGGCAGATTTCGTGCTGCCTGGCTTACTTTATCGCGGACATCATTGGCCGCTGCTTCCAGGTTTGTGCTAAGGTTGAATTCAACGGAAATCCTGCTATTCCCAACAGCACTCGATGAAGTAATTGTACGGATACCGGGAATGCCATTAATTGATTTTTCAAGTGGTTCAGTAATCTGGCTTTCAATAATATCTGAGTTGGCACCTGCATAGGAAGTGTTTACGGAAATTACCGGAGGGTCTATTGCCGGGTAATCCCTTATGCCCAGAAAATAGAATCCGATTATCCCGAAAAGTATGAGAAACACGCTCATTACTGTTGCGAGGACCGGCCTTCTAAGGGATAGTTCAGATATATTCACGTTATCGGTTCAATGAGTATTAATATCAGGAGAATTATATCTATTTGATGGGCTTAACCCGTTTTACTTTAACAGTGGCATCCGGTCGAACAAATAGCATTCCGCTAACAACGATACTATCGCCCAGATCAACTCCCCTGGTAAGTTCCACCATATTGGCATTTGTCAAACCGGTTTCCACTGTTTTGAATACAGCCTTATTGTTTTCGATAACAACCACCTGACTCAAAAATGCATCAGGAATAATAGCGTTTGTAGGAACAACAATCACTTTTCTGCTCTGATCCAGCATTACTTTTACAAATGAGCCGGGAAGAATATTTCCGCTGCAAAGAAATGCCCTTACTTTAATGTTCCTGGTTACTGAATTAATCTGGGGCTCAACTGCAGCTATTGTGGCAGTGAATATCTCATCTGCTCCATTGGTTTGAATCCTTACCTTGTTACCTTTTTGTAAAAGCGTTGCATATGTTTCAGGTACCGTAAAATCAATTTTAACCTTATCGGTTTGCTGCAATGTGCCAATGAGCATTTGTGGTGTTACGTAGGCTCCGGGACTAACCTCACGCAGTCCGAGTTGTCCGGAAAACGGAGCCCTGATTACAGTTTTATCAAGCTGTGCATCAACAACTTTTATATTGGCCTGCAAAATGTTTACCTGGCTTAAAGCAGCATCATAATCGGCCTGATTCACACCATTGATTTTAAGAAGGTCACTTAGTCGTTTTTCGGTCTTATTGGCCAGATCGAGCTGGGTTTTTAGTTGTTCCTTTTGTGCCTGCAAATCGGCATCATTAATTTTGGCCAGAACAGTGCCTTCAGATACAGTGCCACCATCAGGAACATTCAGGTAGGTGAGGCGGCCACTAACTTCCGGATGAAGCTCCACCTGTTCATTGGACAATACAGAGCCATTGACTTCCAGGCTACTCGAAAAATCCTGAGTACTTGCAACCATCACTTCAACCAACGCCGGAGGCTTTTCTTTTGAAGATTGTTCGTTTTTTGTTTTACACGAAAAGAGTAAAGACAATACAATCAGAGCACCTATTGATTTTGAAAAATTCATATTCCGGATGTATTTGCTTTAATTAGATTGGTTTTGATGGTGTTAAGAGTTAAATAAAATAGTGCTACCTGCGATTCGGAAAGGCTCTCAAAGGCTGTTGCTCTCACTTCATTTAACACCTTCTTTATTTCAGGTAATGCTTTTTTTGCTTTATCAGTCAAAGTAAGGCAATATTTTCTTCTGTCGGTCGAACTTCTCACACGATCAACATATCCTGTTGCAGCGAGGTAGTCGATAATACGCACTATACTTACTTTATCAGTTTCGAGCTGGCGGGCAAGTTCATTCTGGGTGATATTGTTATTACCGAGCTCTATAAGGATCAGCGCGTAGTATTCCCGTTTAATGTCAATGTAATTAAGCTTTGCATTCATCAGGTGCAGATAGCTTTTTCCCAGGCGCGATAGAATTCTGCCCACAGGTTGTAAAACATTTGTGTCCGGTGTTTTTTCCATTTTAGTTAATGGTCAAAAGTAATTGAAAACAAGATGGTTTACACTATTAACTAATATTTAACATTTCAGCAAATACTTCTAAGTATAAAATGCAACATCGGGGGCAAACCAAAGGCAAACCCTCTAAGATTCAGTATAAATGAAAACAATGCTACTTTAAAGACAATCTCTATTTAACAATGAGTTTTTTTGTGTACATCCTTTTCCCGTCACTCACTTTCACATAGTAAACTCCGTGTGAAATATTTTTCAAATGAATCTCTTCCAGATGAGAACCAGGGAAGGATTCTTTAAAAACTTTTTTGCCAAAAACGTTGAAGACTTCCACATTTCCTAAATGATCCATCCTTGAACTTTCAATTTGAATCCTGAATACGCCTGAAGCTGGGTTAGGGTAAACAGAAAAGAAATTGCCAGTAGGATCAGGTTCATTTTCACCATTTGCTAAATTCCAGCAATTTGTGATAGGTACTGACGCAGATGCATTGCCTATTTGAGGTAAACCATAAATATCTTCAATTGTCCGGAGAATCGTGTAATGATTAATTGTATCAGAGTATTCACCAGCTTTAACTACCTGTCCGGTAAAGATTGTTACGATACGATTTTCGACCTGGAAATTATCTTCATCCCAGGTGAGGATAAATAAGCTGTTGTGAGTCTTTGCCCAGGCAATGTAACTGCTGAGGTTGTCGTAAATCCAGTTATCTCCTCTTGTGATGCGTTCTGGGTCAGTTCCGTCATGCATATTATTGAGTTGATTTGGCACAACAAAACAGACTGTAGGAAGTAATGCAAAATTAGTGGAAGGGAAAGCTGTCAAAGGTTGATTGGTTGTTGCAGGAATCTGGTTTGTCCCCGTCCCCATCCAATTAGCCGCTGGATTATGTTTGCGCACGTATCCGGCTGATGTGGCACCATTATAACCCACTTCCTGCAGATCTTCCGAGTAAGTGATAAACGTTTTTCCCGCGTCGATCAGCTGCCGCCCAAGATTGGGCGTTGTGAACGGAAACTCTACCGGAAGTTCATTGTTCGTGACCCCCTGGTTGCTGCCGGAGTACAAATCAAGATAATTTGGTTGGCTGGGATGTTCAATGGCATAAGATTGGGTGAACAATGCAGAGTATGGATCGCTGGCGAGTGCGTTGATATTTGGCGCTGCCGAGGAACCTATAATTTGTGTATAAGAATGATTTTCGAGAATGGCAATAACAATATGGTCAGGTAAAGGAAATACAACCTGCGAAAATACCTTGCCGTTATACACAATGAGTATAAGTAAAGCCAATACCAAACTCCCTGCTGATACTGAAGAGTATTTATTTATTTTCATTTTCAATTATTTTCAATACTCCGTTACTATTTCATAACATGCACATCTTTAGCACATTAATAATTCTTGACATTTTTCTGTAAATTTAAGATAATCAACACTTTGCGCTTTTGCGTCTTTATTACTCACTTTGTTCGTGAGAATGCTTCGCTAAGTTCGCTGCGCTCATGAGAACGCTTCGCTAAGTTGCGAGAAACAAAAACTTACCGGACTATAGATTATTGTTAAATGTCTGTTTAATAATTGAATTTTAACAGGATATACTAAGCACTGCGAATATAAAAAAATCGGGTGTTTAGCCATAAATGCCAAACACCCGATTGATTGTAAAATTTTTATTTATTTCTTCAATGTACGTAAGAAATTAACAAGTGCCCACCTGTCAGCTTCGTCGGGGACTTTTTTATCATAAGCAGGCATTTCGTCGCGGCCGGCTGTGATTTTGTAAAACAATTCACCATCTGAAAATGCCTGAAAATCCTTGCTTGAGAAATCGCCGGTCAAAGTTTTAAGTGTTGAACCTTTAGGTCCATCGCCTAATCCCTGGGCACCATGACACGATTTGCAATGTTTGGCGTACAGGGTTTTGCCGGTTGCAGAAGCTTCTGCATCAGTAGCCTTTACAGGATTCTTCATTGTTTTGAACTTGGCGGGTGTTTCCCATGGCCCTGGCTTTTTCTGAGCCATCGCATTGTTACTGAAAAATGCTATAGTTAAAAGCATTGTTACAGCTAAAAAAATCTGATTTCTTGTTTTCATAGTTAGTTGTTTTGTTACATTTTCATAGTTAGATTTCTGGATGTAAAAGTAATACTTTCTATTGATTTAGATGTAAAAAATTCCAAAGCTATAGAACTTTGGAAACAAGGCAACAACTGTGCCATATCGGATTTAATGCGAACATTTAAATTGACTAACTTTCAGTTTTCAGATTTATTTACCACACACATCCACAAATCTATATATCTTCTTATCTTTGCGATAAGAGTTTTGTTTCATTCCTGGTATGTTCATTATTAATTAATACAATTTCAAATGAAAAAAATCTTCACACTTTTAATGTTGTTCTCCATCAGTTATGTAGCATTCAGCCAGTTTAACCCTGCAACCAATCATTATGAGAAAATGGAAATTCCTTATTCAACACCAGGGTTGGCTGAAAATCATCTATCATCTTCAAGCCTGGCAGGCGTCAGCTGCGCCCAAGGCTCCTTCTGGGCTGTATACGGAAATCAGATTATTAGCCTCACTCTCAGCGGCAACACTGTAACAGAAAACGGTTCAATTGGCACGTCATCAGGTGGTAGTATAGCCTTCTGCAATAATCTTGATGGCGGATCTTACTCTCCCACTTTTTATTCAAATTCAACAGTAACAAAGGCTGGTTATTATAACGGCACAGGTTGGACTACTTGTTCAGCAGCGCCAAAATGGTGGATATTGAATTCAGGGGGTAATGGCAACTACCTCTACTATACTTCCCACGATTCAATTACTCATTTCCCAGTAGGTATCGCCCGCTACACCGGATCAGGCTACGTCGGAATTTACAATCTGCCCGATACAAGCAGGGCTATAACGGTAGCCGACCTTGCTGTTGATGACAATGGCAATGTCTGGTTTTTTACCGGAAATCATACCACTTTGATTTCCGACACTCTGAATGCAATATCCCCGACAGGACAGTTCCTGAAAAAATATCCGTTTTCGTTAAATACGGACAATGCCTATGGTTGCTTCATGCTTAACAGTATTCTGTATATTGGACTGGGAGGAGATAATCCCGATCACCCGAATACCCTTATCCCGGTTACAATCATTAATAATTCAGCCCTTGCAGGAGATCCAATCTCCATGCCCGCTGTAGGATATGCTGATCTGGCAAGTTGTAATGCCGGATCGCCCCTTTCAACAATTGAAAATTCAGCAATTCAAGAGATTAGCATTTATCCTAATCCGGTGCATGATATAATGCGTATTGTTCTCACAACAAAGGCCGGTTCTGATGCCCGAATAAGGATGTACAATGAAATGGGTGTGCTCGTATTTGAAAAATTGAAGGTTTCACGTGATGAAACAATTGACCTTTCAGGCTTTCCGGCAGGAATTTACAATCTGATGCTGAATAACAATTGCCGGAAAATTATTAAAAATTAAGTCTGTATTCCAAAAAAGGATTGATACAATTTTTTACAAATAGGTAAGAGATTCAACATTCTTCAGCTCTTTCTACTTGCATGTTCAGAGCCTGTTTGTCCGGCATTTTATTAGTTCTTCTGATTGTTTCTTGATAAATCAACCAGTTGCGTTATAATGTATCAGTTGCATCTTCAGTTGCTATTTCATTCGCTTTTTTATTCCCTTCGAGGATGGAAATGATTGGTTTTATGTCGTAAACGCTGAAGTTGCGCCTGTTGCCAAGCACTATTATTGCATAGTCGTAGGTAGGGCTGCACCAGAACATTGTTGAAAAACCCATCCACCAACCGCTGTGGTAAATATATTCCACCTTATGCATGTTGGTATTGTTGGTCATAAGCCGGAAACCCAGGCCATAGTTATGCCTGCTTTTATTCTCAAAGCTCCGTGGTTTAAAGGCTTGCTTCAGCCAGTAATCGTTAAGCAGGCAATTATTCTGAAGCGCAAAATACCATTTGGCCATGTCCTCAACTGTTGAATAAACGCCTTTGTCGCCATATACACCATCATAAAAATCGCGTTTGCAGGCGCGGGTGCCGTTATGTCCGCAACTACGGAGTTGAAGAATAGAATCTGGGGCAATGGTATCGATATAGGAATGCTGCATCTCCAGTGGTTCGAATATACGGGTACGGAGAAAATCAGCATAGCTCATGTCGCTTACTTTTTGAAGGATACAGGATAGAATTACGAAATTGCTGTTGTTATAGCTGAAAGATTTTCCAGGCTTGTTGTATGGCGCAGGGAGAGGATCGGCTTCAATGAACCATTTGAGTATGGTATCGTTTGTGGGTGGCGCGCCGTTTAGTTTCCGCTTGTTTTCGAATGCATAGAGGTAATTGGGTAAGCCGCTGCGATGGCTCAGCAGGTGTTCGATGGTGATGCCATGATAAGGGAATCCGGGCAGATATTCCTGTATTGAATCGCTCATGCTGAGTTTCCCTTCCTGGGCCATCATCAGTATGGAAACCCCTGTGAAGGTTTTGCTTACGGATGCCAGCTGAAAAGCATTGTTGAGAATTAGCGGTGCTTTTGATTTAACATTGGAGTAGCCAAATGCATTTTTGTAGATGATTACCCCTTTCTGGGCTATAAGCACAGTGCCATTAAATCCCTGTCGGGTATGTTTTTTCTGGAATAAGGAATCCAGGCGGGCCGCCTTCGCGTCGGCGTGAATTTCCTTACGGATGGCCGATTCCTGCGCCGCCGTCAGCTTGTGCTGTTGGAAGCAGGGCTTTGTTTCCGGTATGTTTCGATGTTTTCGGGCTTCGCATCCTGTCAGGACAACTGCAAACGAAAGTATTATATATATAATTGATATCCTGTTCAGTTTCACTTAGGCTGATTTGGTGTATGCGACTTACAAAAAAACAAATAGTTAAGTAATCTGCCCCGGCAAGTTTAATTTGTTTTGAACAAAATGGTGTTGGAAAGAATTTTGATAAGTCCAGAAAGTGAAAAGTTAGTAAAGTTGAAAGTATATAAAGTGGTAAGTTCAGCAGGGAGGGAGCTACAGGGATATTATATCACCTCTGCTTTTCAGAGGCAGGGGTGGAAAGGTTGAAGCAGTTGGAAACTGCTCTATTATAAAGGCACAAGTCACAGACTTGCGCCAGCGGGATTGTTGAGAATTAGCGGTGCTTTTGATTTAACATTGGAGTAGCCAAATGCATTTTTGTAGATGATTACCCCTTTCTGGGCTATAAGCACAGTGCCATTAAATCCCTGTCGGGTATGTTTTTTCTGGAATAAGGAATCCAGGCGGGCCGCCTTCGCGTCGGCGTGAATTTCCTTACGGATGGCCGATTCCTGCGCCGCCGTCAGCTTGTGCTGTTGGAAGCAGGGCTTTGTTTCCGGTATGTTTCGATGTTTTCGGGCTTCGCATCCTGTCAGGACAACTGCAAACGAAAGTATTATATATATAATTGATATCCTGTTCAGTTTCACTTAGGCTGATTTGGTGTATGCGACTTACAAAAAAACAAATAGTTAAGTAATCTGCCCCGGCAAGTTTAATTTGTTTTGAACAAAATGGTGTTGGAAAGAATTTTGATAAGTCCAGAAAGTGAAAAGTTAGTAAAGTTGAAAGTATATAAAGTGGTAAGTTCAGCAGGGAGGGAGCTACAGGGATATTATATCACCTCTGCTTTTCAGAGGCAGGGGTGGAAAGGTTGAAGCAGTTGGAAACTGCTCTATTATAAAGGCACAAGTCACAGACTTGCGCCAGCGGGTGAATAGAAAGAGGATGGTGAAGGTGGGAAGAGTTTAAGGAGAAAAATCATTGGATTTTATTTATAAGCAGTTGCAAACTGCTTTATTTATAAGGCTTAAGTTGCAAACTTAAGCCAGCGACAGACTTCGACGAGCGGATTGACTATTAGAATTGAATTGCCCAGATAGCTTAAGAAGATTTGTACCTTCCTTAGCCAAAAAGGTAACCATAACATGCTTGAAGTTTATTGATTTGTAATTTTTCAGTTCTTCAATTTCTCTTTGGTTTATTGTTTCTTGTTCTTTCAAATAAATCTTTATTTTATTATATGCAGCAAGTTTTTCTGGAGTTAGACTATCTTTTTGTTCATTCACTTTTAATTGGACTTCTGCTCGTCCTAATTCGGGATCTACAAGATCATGGAAGAAATTGACGCTTTTCTTATAGCATTCATTAAATTCATTTATTTTTTTTACGACTGAAACTACATCTAATGCTTCTCTATTTGTCGAGGCTTTTACAGACCAATTGTAACTGCCCGATTTAGCTAAACTATCATCAATAATATAAAATTTGTAGTGCATAAAGCCACCTTGTTCCGGTTCTTCACTACCTTCCTTATTTACAATTGCTCCATTTTCAATGAGTTTTAGAAACAATTCAAAACGAAGGATACTAATTTTGTTGCTCGATATACTAATTTTAACATCAACACCACGCTGGCTTGCAACAAGTAATTCTTTAATGAGTAGACTGTCTGTCAACCATGACACTGCAACATTGATTGATTTTCTTGCCGATCTGATGTCGCTTAATATTTCTGTCTGAATATTATTCAAAGCCTTATCTAATTGAAGTTTTTAGCTAGTATGAATTTAAAATAACGAAGCATTTAGTCTAAACCGCAAACCTGCGACTTAATCCGCTGGCGTATTCTGTGACTTGTGCCTTTCAAATCCTGAATGTTTGTAACATTCATAAGCATATCTTCAACCATGCGCCGGCTTCATTAAAACTAAACTCTTTCATAAAATACCTGCCCCACCTGGCTGATATGCCCAAGCAGGTCGGGGTTCGTTATCTGGTGAAATATGGAAAGGTCTATTTTGTAGGGCAACAATAAGTCGTCCAATTGGCCTGTTATTTTATTCAGGATTGTAAGGTTTAAATCAGTGCCGGAAAGGGTTAAATCAATATCGGAGGCCGGTTTATAATTGCCGTTTGCCCTTGAGCCATACAAAATAGCTTTCTCCACTTCGGGGAAAGCAGCAAATACAGATTGTATTTTTTCAATGGCCGGTTGTTTTAAACCGTACTTCATCCTTCGATTTCGAATAAATTGCCTTGCGGGCCGGAACGCAGCGGTTCCATTGTAATGGCAAAGGCTTTAAACGCGGGGAAATAATCGTTTATGATTTTACGGAATATTTCATCCGCAGTTTCGTCGTTGTAGGTATGCGAGGTTTTATTCCTGCTTTCGATCATATCCATCCACACTTCCCCATCTGCGATGAGTTTCATTTTAAACGCTTCGCGTGTTGAGTCCCTCGAACCTTTTATTTCGAAATTGCCCTGGTACTCCGCGTAATCTTTCATCACGTTATGGGCCAGTTCATGTGTGTATTCAAACCGCTGTATCAGACCCTCTTTTATAATTTCAGCTTCAATTTCAGCATTCTTTTTATCGTGATCAACCATGTTATCAGTAATATATCCAACGGCCTGGCTCATTTTATGAACTGCTTTCAGAAAGTTAGAGAACCGCTGTTCCCACCTGATATCCTGTTTCATTGCTTTCCAGGTTATATGTTTGCAGATTGATTAATCGTATGGACAAATATACTTCTTAAAAATTAAATATACCCATTAGATTATCTCCCCAATCTCACCCTCATCTCCACCGCCTGGTGGTCGCTATATTCAAAATCCTGTGGTAGGGTATTTACATTCAGCACCTCAACATTTGGCGATACAACAAAAAAATCAATGATAGTAGTTCCGGTGTGACCTTTCAGGTAAGGTTCGTTCACATTGCGGTTGGTAGCCTTAGCAGGATCAAAAGCCCATTGCCATCCGGCAGGAAGGAAATCAGCGGGAATGGATGGTGTTATCCGGTGGGTTCTGTTTCCGTCAGTCACCAAGGTATGATCGAATGGAATAGGATTCTGATTCCAGTCGCCAGCCACAATAACGTAGTTGCCTAATGCGTATTCGTCCATAATCGTCTTTTTTAGCACGGCAAGTTCCTTTTTGCGCATAGCTGCGGCATCGCTGAAAGCTGAGTTATGGGTGTTGATAAGCACAAGCCAGGCATGGCCCGGCACCTTGTAGCGGGTAAGCAAGCCACAACGGTCGAGCATAAAAAGTCGTTTGGGCCAGGAATAGGAAGATGGATAAGCCAACCTTTCAGCTTCGGCTGGCCGGTAGCGGCTTAGTGTCATAAGTCCTGCCTCCACACGGCCCATTGGTTCGGCAACCGGTATAGGCACAAAGCCTGCTTTATAGTTGGTGGCATATACCGATGCGTAGCTATCAAAAATGCTATCAATCTGTGCCACTTCATTAATATAATAGCTTCTTTTTGCTTTGAAGTCAGCTTCCTGGATAAAAACGAAATCGGGATAGCCACTGTGCGTGAGGCTGCCCAGGATTCCGCTGAAATATTTTCCGAATTCTCCGGCAGTTGGCCTCACCTTTTTACCACCTTCATAAAAGAAGTCCATTTCTTTTCCCAGACCTCCATAGCCTATGTTCCATGAGAACAGGCTTATAGTATCAGATAATCCGTCCATAGGCATGCCTTTGCCTTTTATAGGCAATTCTATTATAGACGCAGGCTTGTAATCGTTTATGGTAGCCCAGGAAAGGAAAATGCCAAAACCAGCGACAGCTAAAAGTAACATGAAGAAAACGATGCGGAGAATTATTTTATGATTTTTCATAAGTGCCGGAATTAATTTTCGTCTGTGTCCTGCTGATTGTGCTTCGGTTAATGAGTTTGCTTATGCGGGGCCCTCGGTGTTGTGGCTTTCTTCGACTTTCTTCAATATTACTTTTGTTACCTAAATTAATAGTCTGGTAATATTTTGCAAATAACTAATTGACAGTATATTGCAAATGTTGGCCTCGTTTTTTATAATACTTATAATCAGAGCTTTGCTCCTTTGCGTCTTTATTCGCTGAGCTCATGAGAACGCTTCGCTAAGTTGCGAGAAATAAAAAAATACCGAAGTAAAGCTAAATTAAACCTGTGAAAATAAGGGATTCCTGAACAAATCTGATATCGGCATAAGATATTTCCTTCCCTAAATCTTGAATTGCCTGCGACAGGAAGGAATGTCGATTCTTTAATATATACTCTGAAATGAGTTTGTATTTTTCAAAGGAAACAAGAAGTAACACATCGATATGCCCCTTCCTCACATATCCACAAAGATGTCCTTCTATTGTTGAAACTGCAAGTGATCGCTCAACGGCAATTTCGGGAATTGTTTTCCCGGCCATAAATAGTTCAAAACTTGTTTTGTGTGTTAAGCCTTTCTCCGGTTTTTGTTTTACAGGAATTTGTTCAACAGGAATTTCCTTTTGAGGTAATTCAATAGCATTCAATTGCAAATAATCATTGATTATTTCAATGATATCTGCACCAAACGATTTAACTTTTTTTAATCCAAATCCCTTTATTCTCAGCAAGGCTGCTTCGGAAACAGGCATTTTATCAACTACTTCGGCAAGCGTTTTCTGCGGAAGAACAATATACACCGGGACACCGAGATCTTTTGCCGTTGCATTTCGCCATGCTCTAAGAGTTTCGTATAGTGCCGGAGTGGGTGCGCCGGTTGAAGGTGAAATTGGTGCAGTTATTTTTTGAACACGTTTTGCCACTGGTTTCTCTATTGCTGCTTTTGCTCTGACTTCGAGGTAGGTTTTAACTGAAAAACCAGAAGAGCATGCACCAAAACATGCTGCTTTAATTAATGCTTCCAGGTATAGATTTTCGATACTGTCTTTCAGCGTTTTTTTTAAGGCTTTATTATCTGTTTCTATATCAATGTTATGTAATGCTTCACAAACATACAGACTCATTTTTTCTGCAAAATAAACACTTGCTTTTTTAATACGATCCTGCAATGCATCATGTCCTTCAACCACCGGACTAACAGCTAGTAGTTGCCCGATCTGTGATTTGAATTTAACTGCAACACCGGTTAATTCTGTATTTACATATTCATTCAGCGTTTCAAATGTTTTTGCAATTCCCGGAAGTAAAACAGAGTAATTATCCCTTATGATTTTTTGTGCATGGCTCAGTCGTTTCTGCAGTGTTTCAAAATCAAATAATTCAGCTACAAGTGACTGCTGATATGTGATTTTAAATTCAGTCAATTCTTTTTCGCCAGGCTGGTTTTGTTCAACCTCCGAGGAGAAACTGGTAATGCTCTGATCACTTTTTATTGAACTGAGTGAAATTGGCGAACTGAGTACAAGGCCTTCAAACGTTTTGCAGCGGCTAAGTGCCACATATACCTGCCCGTGGGCAAAAGCAGCATTGGCATCTATTATGGCTTTTTCGAAAGTGAGTCCCTGGCTTTTATGGATGGTAATAGCCCATGCTAATTTTAGAGGATATTGCGTAAATTTTCCAGCCAGCGTTTCTGTAATTTCTTTCGTCTGTTCATCGATAGTGTATTTATTATTTTCCCATTCAGCCGGTTCTACTGGGATGGATTCAAAGTCACCTTCGCATTGTACATGAATTATATCGTCTTCTATTTCCGTGATTTTCCCTATCTTTCCGTTATAAAATAACTTATCGCGCGAAATATCATTTTTCACAAACATCACTTGCGCTCCTTCTTTCAGCACAAGTTTAAAATCAGTAGGAAAGCTGTATTCGGGAAAATCACCTTCAATTGAGGCAGTAAAAAAATGAGCCTGTTTTTTTAATTTGTTCAGTTTTGCTTCATTAATTGATTGAGACTGATAATTGTGTGTTGTAAGTGTTATGTATCCTTTTTCATCTGCATGTTCAAATCCTGGTATATATCGTTTGTTCAGTACTTCAAGAGCTTCAATGTCGATTTTATTATCGCGAACCTTGTTCAAAAGGCTGATGAATGTCTCGTCTTTCTGTCGATAAATATGTTTTAATTCTATGCCTATGAAACGGGTTTTTAGCAAAGCCCTGCTGCCAAAAAAGAACATGGTTTTATAATAAGGCTTTAACATTTCCCATTCATCATTTTTAACGATTGGAGGGAGCTGCTGCAGATCGCCAATCATAAGTAATTGGACGCCCCCAAAAGGCTTATTGCGGTCTTTGAAACGACGCAGGACTTCATCAATGGCATCAAGCAGGTCGGCTCGTACCATGCTTATCTCATCGATTACAAGCAGATCGAGGCCTCGCATGATATTTATTTTTTCGCGGCTAAACCTCTGTGACTTATCAAATACATTTGCGTGGTTATCGGCATTTCTAACTCTCCCCTGCAAATCGCTGCCAGGAATATGCGGGCCAAAGTGCATTTGAAAAAATGAATGAATTGTAACGCCTCCTGCGTTAATAGCTGCAACACCTGTTGGTGCAACAACAATCATTCGCTTTGGTGAAAGCGTTTTCAGATTGCGCAAAAAAGTAGTTTTACCAGTCCCGGCTTTTCCGGTAAGGAAAATATGGGCATTCGTCATTTGCACGAAGTCGAAAGCCAATTTCAATTCCGGGTTAGGTACTTCCTGATTCATCTTTCAGTTTTTTGCATAACACTATTTCATCTGTCACTCAATTTCTCTCTGTTGAAAATGAATTTACGCTGAGTGCACATCAAAAGTAGTGATATTAAGTAATGCGGCAAAGACACAAGCCGTAAAGGATCACAAAGAAATGATTCGGAGGCATGCTAAAAGTGGTAAATCTTGAAAATCAAGTGCTTAATGGCAAATAATCTCTTTGCAAAGTGTTTAATAGTCGCATAGAATAAATAATACACAATTTTTATCCCTGATGATCTTCTTATACATACTTGCCGAGGTATTTCGCAACACTAAAGGCTCACTGAAAGTAAGCTCAAGTAGCTGAAGTATAACTTCGACAGGAGTATCTGATATTCGGGTTAAAAAACGCTATAAATATTTTTAATTATTTCAACGGAATACTTGCTGGCGATATGCCGGATAAATGATTGAAAATCAACATGAGAATTGTCATCAGCTGAGTCAGAAATAGTCCTGATTATAGTAAACGGGATTTCATATTCATAGCAAACCTGCGCCACCGCAGCTCCTTCCATTTCAACACAAAGGGTGTTTGGAAGAATATTTTGCAGTTTAAGTTTGTCATCATTGCTTGAAAAGAATTTGTCGCCGCTTGAAATATCACCGATCAGAACTTTTGGATTGGTAATTCCAAAATCCTTCAATTCGTCATCTGACAAAACAGCATGAAGGTGCTTATTAGATAAGAGTTCATTAATTGCCACCAGCGCTCTGTTCACTTGCCGAGCTGGACTTGTAACGTGAGTCATCCCTAATAATGGAATCTCAAATTGAGCAATAAGGGGCCTTGCATCCAGATCGTGTTGAACAAGCCGGCTGCCAATAACAATATCACCAATGTTTAATTCATGATTTATTGCGCCTGCAACGCCTGTGAAAATCAATTCAGTAATATTAAAATCAAGAATTAGGTTTGCAACTGTTGTAGCTGCTGCTACCTTCCCCCATCTGGAAAATACAACAACTGTAGGAATGTTATTAATCTTTCCAGAGTAGTATGTTCTCATCCCCTTAGTAAGCTCTTGCCGCTCAGTTAACAGATCAACAACACCGTCAATTTCTTCAGGCATTGCACTCATGATTCCAATAATTCTTTCAGTCATTTTATGGTAATTGGATATTGAAATGTGATTATTTGAATTGAAAATCCTTCCTTTCGGCAGAAAATTTCAATTCTTCTCTAATGGAATTTTCCAACTCCGGCAAAGATAATTCCTTTTAATTATACTGTGTTTTGCTGTAAGAAATCAGATGGCAATCAACATCCTTGATAAATAAGGAGGTTTTCCGAATCATATGTATCAACTTTTCTAGTATCAACCGGAAACAAAAAAAACCTCCGACTTACCAGGAAGGAGGGATTTTCAACAATTAAACCAAAATTGATAAACCAAATAACCAAAAACCATAAGTTTATCTCCGTTTAGGAAAAAGGTAATATTTAAAAGATTAATATTTTTTAAATCATTTATATTAAGTAGTTTACGAATTTATTCTTTAAATTTAATCAGCTAATATTATACGCTCCGCAATAGAATATATCAAACTTGCTGATTTTCGGCTTGTAGGTTTTCAATACCTATCTTTGCTGAACATAAAACTCAAACGAAATCTTGTCCAATCTCCCCATCGATAGCTGGCTTCCCCTCACGCGTGATGAAATGCTGAGGCGTGGCTGGGAACAGCCTGATGTAATCCTTATCTCAGGTGATGCCTATGTGGACCATCCTGCCTTTGGTACAGCGGTGATAGCCAGGGTTATTGAATCGCTCGGTTATAAGGTTGTGATTGTGGCACAACCCAACTGGCAGGACGACCTACGCGATTTCCGCAAGTTTGGCATCCCACGCTTGTGTTTTGCCGTAAGTTCAGGCAATATGGACAGCATGGTAAATCATTATACAGCAAATATCCGCCTGCGTTCTGACGATGCCTACACACCTGGTGGCAAAGCAGGTTTCAGGCCGGACTATGCCACAACTGTTTACACAAAAATACTTCGCAGCATTTATCCGGATGTTCCGGTAATTATCGGGGGGATAGAAGCCAGCATGCGCCGCCTCACACACTACGACTATTGGAGCAACACACTCATGCCTTCTATCCTTACCGAAAGTGGTGCCGATATGCTGCTTTATGGCATGGCCGAAAAATCGCTTAAAGAAGTTTTGACCAGGCTGGACGCGCATCACGCAGTAAAAAAATTGACAGATATTCCGCAAACAGTTTTTCGTTGTGCTGCTGAGTCTGTTCCTCCTGAGGCAGAGTGGGAAACCATACAGTTACCTTCGCATGAAAAGTGCCTTGCTGATAAGACAGCTTTCGCGATGTCATTTAAACATATCGAACAGGAATCGAACCGGATGAATGCCAGCAGACTTGTGCAGGAGGTGAAGCAGGAGGCTGTTGTAGTTAATCCGCCATATCCACCTTTGGCAACCGGGGAATTGGATGCTGTGTACGATTTGCCTTACACGCGTCTGCCGCATCCTCGTTATCTGAAACGCGGGGTGATACCTGCTTACGAAATGATTCGCCATTCAATAACCATCCACCGGGGGTGTTTTGGGGGCTGTGCTTTTTGTACCATATCTGCCCATCAGGGTAAATTTGTTGCCAGCCGGTCCGAAGTTTCCATCCTCAGCGAAGTAGATGCCGTTACACGTATGCCTGATTTTAAAGGTTATATCAGTGATCTTGGCGGACCTTCCGCCAATATGTACCGGATGCAGGGCGACGACATTGACATGTGCGCAAAATGCAGCAGACCTTCGTGCATCCATCCTTCTATATGCTCAAATCTTAATATCGATCATAAACCACTTGCCAATCTTTACAAGCAGGCTGCTGCCAGACCTGAGGTGAAGAAAATAATTGTGAGTTCAGGTGTGCGTTTTGATATGCTGCTGGCGCGGAATGCCGATGATGATACCCGGTTTGGGCTAACGGGCTATACGCGGCAATTGGTTGCGAACCACGTTTCGGGGCGGCTTAAAGTAGCGCCTGAACATACATCTGACGAAGTGCTAAAAATTATGCGCAAGCCCTCTTTTAAATTATTCAGGGAATTCAGACAGAAATTTGATGCCATCAACCGCGAATGCGGCCTTCAGCAGCAACTGATACCATATTTTATTTCGAGCCATCCGGGCAGCCAGATTGAAGATATGGCACACCTGGCCGCTGAAACCAAGGACATGGGGTTCAGGCTGGAGCAAGTACAGGACCTTACGCCAACACCCATGACGCTGGCTAGCGTAATTTACTATTCAGGGATTCACCCTTTCACTGGGAAGGCTGTATTTACAGCCCGCTCAAAAGAAGAGAAGCTGGCTCAACACCGTTTTTTCTTCTGGTATAAACCCGAGAACCGGACTTGGATAAAGTCAAGCCTACAGCGTATCGGTCGTGCTGATCTCGCGCAAAAACTTCTTGGTATATCAGTAAATGGGAAAAGGCATTAGCCACTAATCACCAATCACAAGTAAAAAATTACTCATTACTTAGCTTCCATAACCCAGTATCCCCACGCCGGCAATGTTAAATTAAGATTGCTGCTATTCAGTGTAAAATCAACTTTACGGAAAACATCCTGGTATTCGCCATCAGCTTTTGAGCCTTTGAGATTTAGAGTTACTTTTTCAGGGCTCAGATTAAGGATTACAACAACCCTCTTGCTGTTTTTCTCGCGCATGAAGGACAAAACTTTGCGGGGCTGTGTGTTTTCCAGAGGAACAAAAGTCCCGCCGTAAGGCGTATTCCACAGGGCTTGGTTTTCGTGTCTGAGCGCATTAAGAGTTTTATAAAAAGGCGAAAAATCTTTGAAGTTCCAGTTGATGGTATCCTTGGCGAAAAAACGCAACCGCTTTTGAAGACCAGCCTCCTGGCCGTTGTAAATGAGTGGCATTCCAGGCAGGGTGTAAGTAAGCACTGCAAAAGCATTCTCGCCTTCACCGAATTTCTCTTTAGCAGTACCATTCCATGAATTCTCATCATGGTTGGTGATAAAATTCATCTTTACGGCATCTTTAGGATAGATAGAATCTATCTTCTGCTGAAGCTTAATGATTGATTTCAATGAGTCCTGGCTTTTGGCCACTTTTGCCATAAGGCTATGCATTTGCCAGCCGTAATCCATATCAAAGGCGTTTTTGCACATGTCTTTTGCACCTTCGTCTTCAGCAAGCATAAACATAGGTTTGGTTTTCTGTAGATCGGCACGGGCCTCCTCCCAGAAATCAACAGGAACTTGCCCGGCAACATCGCAGCGGAAGCCATCGATGTCGCAATTATCTATCCAGTATTTCATCGATTCAATCATGGCCAGACGCATGTCTTTATTTTTGTAATTCAGTTTTGCTACGTCGGTCCAGTCGAAAGCCGACAGGATTTTACCGGTGCTGTCCTGCGTATACCATTCCGGATGATCGGTAATCCATGTATTGTCCCATGCGGTATGATTTGCAACCCAGTCGATAATAACCTTGAATCCCATTTCATGAGCCTTTGTAACAAGCACTTTGAAATCTGCCTCGGTGCCAAATTCAGGATTAGTGCCTTTGTAGTCGCGCACAGAGTAATAACTGCCAAGGCTGGTTTTACTTCCTTCCGGGAATTTACGGTTTTTCTCACCAATCGGATGGATGGGCATAAACCAAAGAATATCTACGCCAAGTTCCTTAATTCGTGGCAAGCTCGCTTCAAATGCTTTGAAAGTGCCTTCGGGCGAAAACTGCCGAAGATTAACCTCATAGATTACAGCGTTTTTTGCCCAATCAGGATAGCGCGCAGCGAGGGCTGCATCTTGTTTGGCTTTACAAGAACAAAAGATTAGCGGCAGACAAGCCACAACGGAGAATTTCGAAAAAATGTTTTTCATTTTGTTTGTTTTTTTGGGTTGCTGTTTATTTTATAATTTCAATTTTAACAGGTTCTCCTTTCCAGAGAAAATTAATTTTAAGCCATCCTTCTGTGAATTGATAATTGTTTTTTTTGGATAATGTTGATTGTGATTCTATTATTTCTTTACCATTGAGAATAACTTTAACCGGCTTTGAGTTTTTTCTCACTTCAAAAGTTATTTTGCGTTCAGAAGGAATTCCCTTCCAGCTTCCTTTTTTGGAAAGATTAATACGAATTTGTTGATCATTCTGTATTCCCTGATAAGAAATCAATTCATAGTTATTTTCCTGTAATGCCAGATTATCCAAGCCATCATCTTCGTATTGTATAAATTCAGATTTGCCTGCAGGATAATAGCGAATAATAAATTCGTTTGACTTGTAATTATCAACTGAATTTATTGGCTTCATCATGGGAATAAAACCACCCGCCTTTGCAAATACCGGCAATTGCTCAAGAACGAGTGGATAATCAATCCATTGTTTACCCTCGAATTGTTTCCCATTATTAAAATCGATCCATATCCCTTCAGGAAGGTATATTTTTTGGCTTTGAGTACCTTTAGTTAAAACAGGAGCAACCAGTAAATTGTCGCCCCAGAGATATTCATTACTAATTCGGGTTGCAATTGTATCCTGAATATAAGTATAATATAATGGCCGTATCAAAGGAGCACCGGTTGTTGCATTCTGCCAGGCCAGGGTGTAGTTGTAAGGCATCATTGCATATCGTAATTTCATATAATTACGGACTATATCCTGCGTTTTCTCATTCCAGAAAACCGGTTCGCTGGGGATATCTGAGCCGTGAGGCCGCAGTATTGGCGTAAAAACAGCAAATTGCAACCATCTTGTATAAAGCTCATCATCTTTTACTCCTTGTGCAAAACCGCCAGCATCGGAATGGATGTAGCCAAGGCCATTCATGCTCATGGTTAGCAAAAGTGGAAGTTGAGCCTGCAGACCGCCCCAGCTTCGTGAAACGTCTCCGGTCCAGGGATAAGCGGCGAACCGCTGCGAGCCTGCAAAGCCGGATCGCTGCAAATGGAACAATCTTGTGCGCGGGTAATTCAGGGCATATTTTTCAAATAGCATTTTATCCCAGTTATGTCCATAGATGTTATGAACCTCGTCAGCTTTTCCATTTACATGATAGATATCAGCCGGGTGGCTTTCCGGTTCACCCAGATCCCCCCACCAGGCTGCCACGCCGTTATCAATCTGTTTTTTGTACTTCTGCCAGAACCAGTCACGTGCCGCAGGCTTGAAAATATCAATAAGACTTCCTGCCCCAAAATAGAATTGTTTGTCCAGATACGTTTTCCCTGTGCTATCAGTAACAAAAATCTTTTTGGCTTTAGCATCCTTGTAATTCGGCAAAGAGTCAATTACATAAGGTTCGGTAATGAGGATTGTTTTTACGCCCTGTTTCCTGAATTTACTTATCATGCCAACCGGATCAGGCCAGTTGTGCTTGTACCAGTCCAGGTTTCCAAGATGTCCTTTAATACTATCACCAAACCAATAAAAGTCAATGATGATGGCATCTATTGGGAAATCTCTTTTCTGCATTAAAGAAACGATGCTGTCTGTTTCCTTTTGATTGCGGTATGCCATACGACTTTGCAGGTTTCCCAGTGCCCAGCGCGGTGGCAAAGGCTGACGACCGGTGAGTTGCGTATAGGACTGCATTATTGATGGCCAGTCTTTTCCTGCTATAACAAAATAACGTAAGGTCCCGCCCATTGTACCCCATTCCTGGATTCCCGGTTCGGTTTTGCCAATGTCAACATAGCCCTTTTGCGGATTATCAAATAAAACTGCATACCGTTTTGATGAAAGCGTCATCGGAACAGAGTAATTTAGCATTGTTGCTCCTAATTCATATGCATAGAACGGTCTGTTATACAGAGGTAGTTTGAACCCCCGCCGATTCAACGGTATGGCGCGTTCTCCCGCACCGTAAATTGCTTCGCCAGGGCTTAGCTTAAATCGTACTCCTTCATTCCCAGTGGTTGTAAAGAATCCGGTTTCCTCGCGTAAGATGGTGTCACCTTTATAAATGAACGCAAGATAAAAAGGATCAGTATTGGCGTAGATACTGAGGTCGCCGCTCTCAAGCAATTGTCCCTTGTTTAGCTTTTTAACAATTAACTGAACCAATTCCGGTTTCATTACTACAGCATTTGAGGAATCCTGTTTTCCTGACCCATCCGGTGAGAATGAAATCTCTAGTATTGAAGTAGAAAATGGTCTGATAAAGACAGAGCCATTGCTGGTGATGGCTTTCCATCCGTCAGGAATTCTTTCCAGATTTAAGAGATTGCGTTTTGCGAAAACAACTTTCTCTGCAGTTATCTCAGGTGGCTTATACCCATTCACAGGAACGGTGATATCTTCGTTTGCTGCTGTTTTACCTACGATTGTGCCATCGGCATTGCGGAAAACAAAGGCTAGCTGCTGAGCCACATCCTCATCACGCAGATTGTAAAACGATTTGATCTGCATTTTCAGTGAATAAAGATTTGGACCTTCACGTTTCATGATTACGCGTTTGTCGTCGATGCCCCAATTGCCAACAACATATTTCCAGTCGTGCCCGTCAAGGCTTCTGTTAGTGATAACACCGGTATGGAGATACACATCGCCATTGAAATCCATTAATGTTTTGTTGCCTAAAGAGGCATCGTAAAAAATTGTAACATTTTCCGTAACCGGAGGATTGGGAGGATCAATTCTAACAACTTGCGAGTACGCAGGAAATGATGAAAAAAATAAAAAAAGCAGAAAAGGATAATTCAGATAAAGGATTCTATTTAATATTTTCATTTCAGTTAATATTTTCATTTAACAATTCATGGAACAAAATTGAGCATTTTGAAAGGAAAGGACAAGGGTTTGGCAAAAGAGCACTTTTGTTTAACCAGCATTGTCTGGGGAAGCACAACTATTAGTTATTTGTTTAATTCAATAATTTTCACCGTTTTTGCTGGTACCATAATAGCGTCCAAAAGGTTGATTGCAGAGCCATTGATTACATCTTTCCCTGTGGCGAAACCATCAATATTTTCCTTATAACGTTCAGTCGCAACAGTCTTTTCTGTTTTGCTGTTATTCATGATTACCATTACTGATTCTTTCCCAAGAGTACGGAAGTAAACATAGACACCATCTTCAGGGATGTAATGCCTGAGTTTGCCTTCCTGAATAACCTTGTTCCCTTTCCGGTAGTTGAGTAACTTAGTCATGTAATCCAACACAGATTGTTGATCAGATGAGAGGTTTGAATTTGTAAAAAAATTAATATTATCGCCGGACCAACCACCAGGGAAATCTTTTCGTTTTCCAGGATCGCCTTGCAGTGAACCACGGTCGCTCAAAGCCTCAGTTCCATAATAAACCAAGGGGATGCCACGAGTTGTGAAAATAAACGCCAGGGTCATTTTAACATTTTCAACACTTTTCAGGGTGGGATACATCCGCTCAATATCGTGATTGTCGGCAAAAATGACAAGCTTTTGAGGATCGCTGTAAACGAAATCCTGGCTAAGAATATCGTAAAGCCTTGCTGTGCCTCCATCCCAACTGTCGTCCTCATTAAAAGCTTTTTGGATAGCGAGCATGAGCGGGAAGTCGAATACATTTGTAAGGTGCGAACGGAAGCCATCCTTGTTGGGAGATTTATCAAGAAAGT
>CAZEDO010000049.1:23214-26236 GCA_964511085.1 uncultured Lentimicrobiaceae bacterium | reverse complement strand
TTTCAGGGTTAAAATTATTGGAACAATCATTTTTGTGGTATCTCTATTTTCAATTATTTCATTTACGGTTTTCAATATTTTCCTCAGAAACAGACTGGAATCCCATACAGAAGAGATTTTTAACCAGATGAATATCTTAAGGGATCAGTATTATTTTACTATCAGCCAACATGATGGTAGAATTATTAAGTCAATGTTGAAAAACATCGAGAAAGACAAAGAAGTGATTAAAACATATCTAGTTAATAATAAGTCAAAAGTGATCTATCCCAAAGACTATACTTCTCTATGCGCTGACACTGCAAACTTTGGAGAATTATATTCGCAAACTAAAAATATCTCAATCAAATCCTACAATAAAGAGTCCAATCCATATTATAGGATTTTCATCAGAATGCAGAATTCCCCATCGTGTAATTCATGTCATATTTCCACACAAAAAAATCTGGGAATGATTGTGATGGATATTTCAGATAACAAAACCCAAGGAATAATTGAATTGGCAAGGCATTTTAGTGTTTATTATACGCTATCCATATTATTAACCTTATTCTTATTAGTTGCATACCTGCATTATAAATATATCAGAAAGTCTCTAAATCAATTTAGATCAGCAATCAACTTAATTAACCAGGGCAACCTTACAAAAAGACTCGCTATTCCAGAAGTCCAGGAATTAGGAAACCTTGGAAAAGATTTTAATAAAATGGTTGACACTTTTGAGAAAGCTCAAACTGAACTTCACATCTACCATCAAAAAGAATTACATAGCTCTCAGAAACTTGCTACAATAGGTGAAATGTCGGCCAGGATAGCTCACGAAATCCGGAACCCGATTACCGGTATAGCAAGGGCTATGGAGATTATTATTGCTGACATGAAGGATTCTGATAACAAACCGATACTAGAAGAAATTCAGCGTCAGGCAAATCGTGTTAATCAGGCAGTTTCTAATTTGTTGAAATACTCCCGTTCAAAAGATCTCAATCTGGAAGTAGGCGATATTAATAAAATTATTAAATCTTTGGTTTTCTTTCTGAGGAATCAGGCTCATGACAAAGTAATCAATTTCGAATTGATTCTCGTGGAGGACTTACCAAATGTAACAATTGACAGTGAATTATTTGAGAACGTTCTAATGAATCTCAGTTTTAATGCAATAGAGGCTATACCCGAAAACGGAAAAATAATTTATGAGACATTGTTTGATTCATTGAAAAAATGTATTATTATTTCGGTGAGTGATAATGGGAGTGGAATACCTGCGGAAATTGGAGCAGAAGTATTCAAACCTTTTTATACTACAAGGACTAAAGGTACTGGTCTTGGGTTAGCAATCTCAAAAGACATTATTGAAAAACACAAAGGAGAGTTATGGTACGAGAACAATGTTGATATAGGCTGTACTTTTTTCATATCATTGCCAGCATAAACCACTCATTATCAATAAATACTAATAATATATTCTACATGAAGCATTTAAAAATCCTAATTATTGAGGATGAGAAGTTGATCCGTTGGTCAATGGAAAAGCACTTATCTTCAAAAGGATTTACCGTTTTTCCTGCAGAATCTGGAGAAGAAGGTATAAAGTTATTTGAAACAAATCGTCCTGATGTTGCTTTCGTTGACAACAAACTGCCTAACATGCAAGGTCTTGAAGTAATTTTAAAATTAAAAGCACTGGACGATGAAGCAAATATTGTATTTATGACAGCCTATGGAACAATTGAAACCGCTGTTAATGCAATGAAGGCAGGTGCTATCGAATATGTAAACAAGCCATTTTCTTTTGAAGAAATTGATGTAATTATTGAGAACATTAAAGCTAAAATAAAAATAAGTAAAGAAATCCAATTATTACGTAGGCAGCAAAAAGACATTATTACTTTTGATCATATAATAGGTGAAACCCCACTGTTCCAGCAAATTGTTCATCTCGCGAAGAAAATTGCAAAAACAAAATCCACTACAATTCTATTACTAGGAGAAAGCGGCACAGGCAAAGACATGTTTGCTCATGCAATTCATAATGAAAGCACTCGTAATGACAAACCATTTGTTACGATAAATTGTTCCTCAATGCCTGAGACACTTCTCGAAAGCGAACTTTTTGGGCATGAGAAGGGTGCATTTACTGATGCTAAACATCTCAAAAAAGGACTTTTCGAGATAGCAGAAGGAGGAACAGTTTTTCTGGATGAAATTGGCGAGATAAATCAAACAACGCAGATAAAATTACTTGGAGTACTTGAAAACAGAGTTGTTCGCCGGTTGGGGGGCACGGTCAATATTCCTGTGGATATCAGAATTATTGCCGCCACAAACAGAGATTTAAAAAAAGCTGTAGATGAAAAATTATTCCGAGAGGATTTGTATTACAGGCTTAAAGTATTCCTGATTACTCTCCCGTCATTGCGAGAAAGAAAAGAAGACGTTCCTGTTCTTTCTGAATATTTTTTAAAGTATTATAACCATCAATTTCAAAAAAATGTCAGTGAAATTAATGATTCCGTTAGACACTTATTAATGGAGTATAGCTGGCCTGGAAATATCAGGGAGCTAAGAAATGTAATTGAACGCGCAGTAATCCTTGAAACTATGTCAATTCTGCAAGCTGATAGCCTGCCTGGTGAAATTGTGACCCTTAATGAAAGCTCAATAATACCTGCAAATGAATCATATCAAATACCGACCGTTGTTGAAGAAAGCCTTCTAATCATAGAAAACGGTGCTCCAAAAGAAGGGCTTTCATTATACGATATCGAAAAACATTTCATTAAACAGGCTCTTAAAAAAACCGACAATAATCAAACAAAAGCATCAGAATTGCTAGGAATTTCAAGAGATACTCTCAGGTATAAGGTAAAAAAATACCAGCTTTAAAAACGATTGGGTTATTTCACCCAATCCGGGGTGGGTTATTTCACCCACCCCGGATTTTATTACTCTGAAAGCCAGATTTTACATTTAAGTATCTAAATAGTGCAATATGAGGCATTAACAACAAATCAAGTATTAC
>CAZEDO010000049.1:21662-23114 GCA_964511085.1 uncultured Lentimicrobiaceae bacterium | reverse complement strand
GGAAGTTCCAAACTTTGTCTTAGCTGCCATGATGGTACAGTTGCTCTCGAAAATTTCGGAGGAGTAACATCAGGAACTCAATTAATGACCGGCAATGCTCTGGTGGGTACAGATTTGAGTAATGATCATCCTGTTTCTTTTACTTATGATGGTGCATTAGCTCTAGCCGATCTGGGTTTATTTGATCCAACGAATACACAGTCAGGCTTAGGTGGAACAATAACCGCTACAATGCTTCAGGGAGGAAAAGTACAATGTGCATCATGCCACGATGTACATAACAGTGCTAATTTGCCTAATCTTTTGTTAAAATCAAATGCTGCAAGCGCATTATGTTTAACATGTCACGATAAATAATTTAGTTTAATGCCCGGAAAGGCTAAGCTTAAAAGGGGCGAAATATTTTCGCCCCTTTTTTCTGCCATATTCCTCTAATTTTGACTTTAATCGAATTTTAAAGTTAGATTATTCCGAACTTTGCGCGAAATAAAGAAAACTAAAAATGGTACTCAGAACACTGCTACTAATACTTGTTTCATCACTATTAATTTCATGTGCAAAAACTATCACTACAGGGACAGATATAGCCAATCTTGTAATTTATCCATCTCCGCCTGATACAGCAAGGATCCAATTTCTAAAACGGATAAGCAGCTTACATGATGTAACCGGTAACCGTAACTCATTTTCCAAATTAATGTTTGGAGAAGAACCGGATATAATCATTAATAAACCATATGGTATTGCTGTACATAATGGTAAAATCCTGATTTGTGACACTTACATCCATGGAATTGACATCATCGACATGGAAAAAAATGAGTTCAAACAATTTATTCCAAAAGGCAGCGGAGAATTAAAAGTCCCAATTAACTGTTTTGTGGATAAAACCAATGGTTATTTATACATAGCTGATTCGGAGCGGAAACAAATTGTTGTTTTTGATAATAATGGTGAATATTACACTTGTTTTGGTGAACCAGATAATTTCAAACCCACAGATGTATTCGTTCAGGATAATAAAGTTTGGGTTGCAAACCTTGCAGGTCATCAAATTCATGTTTACAAGGCCGATTCAACGCACGAATTACTAAATACTTTTCCTGAGGTTAATAAAGACGACCCGAAAAGTTTATTCTCCCCTACCAATCTATATGTTACCGATAGTAATGTATACGTTACAGATTTCGGAGATTTTAAAATAAAGGTTTATTCACACGAAGGTGAATTCATCAAAACAATTGGAACATACGGACAGGCTCCAGGGCAGTTTGCCCGCCCAAAAGGAATTGCTTTAGACCGGGAATCCAATATGTTTGTTGTTGATGCAGGGTTCGAAAACGTTCAGATATTTAATAAGTATGGAAAGCTATTAATGTTTTTTGGAGGCAGCTACAAGGGAATAGGCGATATGTGGTTACCCGCTAAAGTTACTTTGGATTATGACAACCT
>CAZEDO010000049.1:16687-21562 GCA_964511085.1 uncultured Lentimicrobiaceae bacterium | reverse complement strand
GAGGACAGTGTACTATGTGCCACAACCCACACATGTCAAACAATGAAAATTTATTGACACGGACTAATCAATCAATCTGCCTCTATTGCCATGATTCTGATCAGGTATTGGGATCAGAATTGCACAAGAGTAATAAAGAAGTTAATTGCACGGAATGTCATAATCCACATGGTGGGGAAGACAAATTTATCTTACGCTGATCATTAATGTTACAAAAAGCAAAATACATGCTCGTATTGCCAATTGTATTGGTATTATCGATTAATGTGTTTTCGCAAAACAACAACAGGTCATTTTATTTCTGGAAACTACATACGGTATCTGGAGAAGTAATTCTAAATGGTCATTACAGGGAACAGGAAAGAATTGGGCCCGGCATTAACGAATATCAAAAAAGTACTTATATAGCTGGTGGCGTATTGTTGAAGACAACCAGTTCAATCCTTCACCCCGATTTTTTAACACTGGATATTGAAGCCGGTTATGTGCCGGAATCCAGCAGAAACAACTATATTGTAATGCCAGACCAGGCAGAAGTCCGAACCTTAAAAAAAATTGGGGGCATCACTGCAACTTTCTTCCGACAGAAAAATATTACATTTAATATTTTCGGGAACTATGATGAGCGCTATTTCTCGCGTGAAAATCTGACAGACATTAAATCAAGTCAAAAGGAATTGGGATATGCGTTAAACTATAATAATAAATATCTGCCCCTCACTGTTGAATTTCGCAGTAAAAAGTGGGAAGAAACAGAAGTACAAACCAGTCGGAAATATAAACTTGACCAGAATCTTTTTTCAGCCCGCTTACATAAATCATTCACAAAGAGCGACAAAAATGAGCTAAGGTATTCGCATGACAATAATTTAAGCATTAATCAGAACCTGTATCGTGTAGCAAACACGATTGATAATATTGAATTTACGAGTCATATTAATCTGGACACCAAGCAGAAATATAGCCTTCATTCAATGGTTTCAAGTTTTAATCAATATGGAAATTTGACAATGAAACGATTTCAGGTAAATGAATCTGTCAATTTTCATTTACCATTACACTTATCATTTTCGGGCAGCTACAATTTCTATGATATTCGTCAGAATATAAATAAATTAGAACAACACAATGTAAATTCCAGCCTTGAGCATAAACTGTTCGAGAGCCTGCTAACAAGACTCAACTTTGATTATAATATCGTTAATCATGATTTATTTCAGGAATCCAACACAAAATCAGGGGTTGAATTCAATTACACAAAAATAATTCCGCATGGGCAATTGTTAGTCTCTTATAGATTCGACAGATACCACCAGAACTTCATTTCCGATCCTTTGGCAATTAATATTAGCAATGAACAATACACAATATCAGATAGTAAAATTATTCTCCTGAGACTACCAGATGTTAAGACTTCAACTGTGATAATTAAAGATGCTACAGGAACTATCATATACCAGATTGGATTGGATTATATCCTTATCGAAAGAAATCAGTACATCGAGATCCTAAGAATTCCAGGAGGAGCAATCACAAACAATTCGGTTGTCTTTGCAGATTATACTGCCACTCAACCAGGCAACTACTCTTATGATGCAAATACACATTCATTATCCTCTTCAATCTATTTGCTGAATAATATCCTATCCTTTTATTATAAGTTTTCCACACAGGATTACCTGTACATTGAAAAAGCGGAATTTGTCACTTTGAATTATTTTACCCAAAATGTTGCAGGATGTCGGCTGGATTTTGAGTTCATTAATGCAGGTATGGAATATGAATACTATAAAAGTTCTATCGTGCCTTATAAAATGATAAGGTATTATATGAACTTCCAAAGATATTTAGGAAAAAAGATAGTGCTAATGCTTAACGGAAATATACAAGATTATACTATGCTTGATGAACCTGAATCCAAATACCAGAAATACATGGATGTAACTGGCAAAATTACGTATTCATTTCTCAGGCAAACCAACCTTAATGTTGACTTAATGTATCGAAAACAAACCGGGCGGGGCATTGACCTGGATTTACTTACTGGAAAGGCTGAAATTACTTCATCCATAAACCGGCTGTACGTAACGCTGGGGCTGGAACTATACAGGCGTAATTATATTGGTGAGCAAATTAATTTCAAAGGAACATACATTAAAATTGTACGAAAGTTTTAACCATGGAAAAATCACCGCTTCTTTTTGCTTTGATGCCGTTAATTTCACTCCTGGCTTTACTAAACCAAAGTTTTGAAACTAATAGCAAAACAGTTGAAACCAGGCAGAAGTATTATCAGATACGATCGGAAGAACCTAAATGCGTTGATTGCCACAGCGACCTGATCGAGAGCAGTATTTTACACACCCCAGCATCTGAATCATGCGCAAATTGTCATCAGGTTATTATTAAGGAGCACACAGAGAATGGAGCAAGAGGACTTATGCTTACTTTCAATGTTCCTGAATTGTGCTTTACTTGTCATGAAAGTGTCAAAAATGAAATCGACACTTTGCGGAATGTACATCAGGCTATCATTACTGAAAAACTATGTATTAATTGTCATTCTCCACATTCATCAGATGAAAAAAAACTGCTGGTATCAGAACAGAAAAAGCTTTGTTTAAGTTGTCATAACAAGGATGCTACAGCAGATGGAAAAAAGACTACTAACATTAAAAAGCTCATGGCCAGTGCCAAAGTTATTCATCCAGCATTGGAAAACGGAGGATGTGTGGTTTGTCATAAGCCGCATGGCTCATCAAACAATTATCTATTGATCAGTGCTTTCCCACGGGGTAACTATGCACCGGCAACTGTGGATAATTATGCATTATGCTGGGAATGTCACGACAGTGATTTGCTTGAATTGGAAAAGACAACTACTGCAACAAATTTCAGAAATGGTGAACAAAACTTGCATTTTGTTCACATGAACGGAAAAAAAGGAAAAAGTTGTATCATGTGCCATAATGTGCATGCCTCTGTTAATGAACATTTAATAGAAGACAAGGTTCAATTTGGGGAATGGGGATTACCAATTAAATTCACTCCTATGGAAAACGGCGGATCTTGCTTCCCTGGCTGCCATGCCGAAAAAGCCTATACTAGATAAGCTATTACTGCTTTCTAATTGCAGGAATTACTCAAATTGATTGAACTTAAACAAGAATTCTGTGTTTAAATAAATCATAATCACTCTTATAAGATAGAAACATGGCAGCTTTGCCAACCCATGGCATAAATTTGCTTAATGCTAATATCAGGTGTATTCTCATTCTACTCCTGATATTATCATATCATATAAGCAATGCGCAAATAAATAATGATATTAGACCAAATATAGAGTATGAAGCAGCTATAGCTAAAGCTGATGAACTCTTAATAGTAAGCGATTATTTACAGGCATTAAATGAATATGAAAAAGCATGGTATTTATATCCAAGACAAAAGTATCCTGAAAAAAAGATAGATCAAATCATTAGAACAATATCCAATACGCCTCTTAGCAAAGTATTATTCGACAAAGCTATTCACCTCGGCGACAGTTGTTTTCAGGCAAAAGATTACAAGCTAGCAAATACTAATTATTTTAATGCATTAAAACTTGATCACACAGCTGAATATCCAAAAGATCAGTTAAACGAGATATTAGAACAATTTAACGATCCGGAAAATGAAACCCGCTATCGCATTATTCTGATACATGCAGGAAAGTCATTCGACAGGACTTTATACGATAAAGCCATTAGTTTCTATAAACAAGCCCAACTATTGAAGCCCTCCGAAGAATGGCCAAAAAAGAGAATTTTGGAATGTGAAACCTTAAGAAGTGAATTAGCTTCAGCAACTGATCTCTATACTAGTTACTTGAAAGAATCAGATTACATGATGGATCATAAAAAATGGACAGAAGCGGATGCCGGATATGAAAAAGCATTGGCTCTTCATCCAAAAGAAACTTATCCTGCCGCGAAAATTGTTCTTATCGATCACATTTTAAAGCTTAACAATGCTGGACAACAGACGTATTCTACTGTAATAGAATATGCAGATAAATTCTATAAACTAATGGATTATGAGAATGCTGGAATCCATTACCAGCAAGCTCTGAACATGAAACCTGATGAGCAACATCCGAAAATCATGTTGAAAAAACTGAACCATATTAATTCCATGGCAAATTCTACCAAACCAACATATGCTGCCACAGCAAATAATGCTGATATATTAAGCATGGCAGGTGACATTGAAGCTGCACTTATTGGATACGAGAGATGTATTAAACAGGTTCCGGGGGATCAATATATTTTATCGAGAATTAGAGAACTCTACACATTAACAACTAAACCTAAAGAAGATCAGAAAGCTTACTTACAGGCTATAGCAATTGGTGATCAATCTTTTGCTGCTTCTAATTATACAAAAGCTTTATCTGAATACAGATATGCCTCCTGGATGAAACCGGATGAATCCTATCCGAAATTAAAAATTGACGAAATTAAAAATATCGTTCTTCAGGAAAAACCAAAGCATGAAAATGACCAAAAAGCTTTAGCCTCTGTTGATGAATACTTAGCTAAGAAAAACACCACACCTCAAACAAAAAATATATCGCAGACTATTCAGGACAAGGATGAGGAATCTTTAAATAAAAAAACTGGAGAAATCAGAGACAGCGTTAATAAACAGAACCAGATAATTAATGATTCCGAGAGGTTGAACAACTCTGAAGATTTAATTGCCGTAAAAACAAAGCAAACGGCTCCCAAATCCACGAATTATTTAACCAGAAATACTGAAGAAGAAAAGAAAAAAAAAGGAAATAAGGATAATATTATCAATCCTGTTAAGAATCAGCAGGATGCAAATCAGGAA
>CAZEDO010000049.1:0-16587 GCA_964511085.1 uncultured Lentimicrobiaceae bacterium | reverse complement strand
AAATAAGGATAATATTATCAATCCTGTTAAGAATCAGCAGGATGCAAATCAGGAAAGTTATTTAAAAGCCATTGCCTTTGCTGACAGGTCTCTGAATGAGAAGAATTATACCCCTGCAATCAATGGTTACAAAGCGGCACTTAAATTTAAGCCTGATGAGAAATATCCTAAAGAAAAAATTGATTCTATCAACCGCATTCAGAATGCTTCAGAGAGAGTTTACAAAAATGTGATTGTAGAAGCAGAAAAAGCCTTTAACGAAAAGGATTATGCGAAGGCATTAAAAAGCTACCAAACAGCTCTCGAGCAGAAACCAGAACAGAAATATCCCCAGCAAAAAATTACAGCAATTAATACCTTTATAGGAAAGCAGAAAGCGACTCAAGAAAACTATGAGAAAGCTATCACTTTTGCAGATGAAGCATTTATAGTGAAGGATTATGAAAAAGCGACAGCTAGTTACCAATTTGCACTAAAATTAAAACCTGATGAGAATTATCCAAGTGAAAAAATTAATACCATTAACACGCTTCTTGGCAAGACAAAGGCTCAGCAGGAGATATTCAGTAAAGAGATAGCCAGCGCTGACAAGGCCTTCCTGGAAAAGAATTATGAAGTTGCCATTAAAAGTTACCAGGTTGCTTCGGAAACTAAACCAATGGAAGTATATCCAAAACAAAAAATAGCTGCTATCAAAGGGATTCTGGCTCAGCAAAAAGCCACACAGGATCGGTATTATATTGCTCTAAATACTGCTGATAAAGCTTTTGATAAAACAGACTACGTAACTGCAATTACAGAGTATAAAACCGCCATTGGTTTATTGCCTGATGAAATTTATGCTAAAGAAAGAATTACTGCTATAAACACAATAAAAAGCGAACAAAAAGTTGCACATGATAATTACATAAAAGCTATTACTTCGGCTGAAAAGGCCTTTGCAGCTAAGGACTACCCCAATGCCATATCAGACTATGAATCAGCATCTGTTTTTGAACCCAAGGAAGTCTATCCCCAGGAAAGGATTGCTGTTATAAGTGAAATTATGGCCCGCGACAAAGAAAAACTCGACAGCCAATTTACTGATTATATAAGGCAGGCAGATGATCTATATTCCAAACAGGAATTCCTTTTGGCACTTAAGGCATATAAAATTGCGGCAACACTTAAACCGGCAGAAAACTACCCAAAGGAAAGATATGTTGAAATAGCAGGAACTATCAAGGCCAAAGTCAAAGCAGTAAAGGAAGCCTATGATCAAACTATTGCTGATGCTGATAAGGCCTATAAAGTTCTGGCTTTTGATGAAGCAGTCTTGCTTTACAAAAAAGCGCTCGAAATGAAACCTGATGTTCCATATCCTGGCCAGATGGTAGCCAGAATCAGAAAATATATGATTGACAACTCTGTTGTAGAAGTGTCCAATGAAAGTTTTCTCCTCAAAAATAACTCATCAAAGCGTTTCACTTTTAAACCTGTTGAAATTAACAAGCGTAAAAATAATTATCTTTTAGTACGAGCCCGCACATCCGGGGATCTACCGCCTAAATTGTATGTCAATTATGGCCGCGATAATACAAAAAACGGAGGTATTGTGCTAAAAAAAATCAATCCAAGTTTGCTAAACGATTTTGTAATCAACATCAGCGCGCAGGATCAATGGTTCCGGGAGGACAACAACTGGTTAAGCCTGTATTCGGAAAATGGAGATATAGAAGTATCGTCTATACGTATTTCGCAAAGAAAATAGATTAAGGCACAAGCATATTATAAGTTTTCTTTACAATATTCATTTATTATCTTGCCAAGGCTGTTGAAATAAATCAATAAGAGACTACTGATCTCCAAGTTATTATTACTTACTTCAGCCCAAATAAATGCAAAAGATATTTTAAAGGTCTAATTGTTCGATGCCTGTTAATATCTATAAAATAAATTCTTATCAATGGCTGTTGTAAGCTATATTCTATAGCATATCTTTGATTTATGATTGATAAATCATAACTATTTCATCGAACAGAATTATTACAACTACTAATTGCTACTAACCCTAAGGACAGGAAAAATGAAACAATTATATAGTGTGATTCTAACAGGTTTGGTTGCAGTTTCAACAATGGGGCTTCCTGCCAGCGTTGCTCAAAAGCAAAGCGCCAGGATGGGTAACGATGAGCAAAGCGTATTACAGTTCAGGAAGATTCCTGATCACGAAAGTTTACTTCTAAGCCACTTTTTTAAATCACAGCATACAATTCAACTAAATTCTGACACCAGCGAAAAACAGACCATGGACAGCCTTGTTTCTGAAGCATACAATGCCAGATTACATCGATGGGTAAATAGCACCAAAAATGAATACGCATACGATGAACATTGGAACAACACGCTTGATATCGCTTCCAACTGGAACAGTTCGACCAACCGTTGGCAGCAAGATTCTAAAATTGAATTAACTTATGATACAAGCGACAACCTGATCCTTGATATGGAATATGAATGGATTGAATCACCCGGAGCGTGGTTAAAAAGCACCAAAACTGAATATTCATATAATACTAACGGTAAAATCCTGGCTGTTGACGAATGTAGCTGGGAACCAGGAACTAGCCGGTGGGCAAACAAATTCCGGAATGAATTCTCCTACGACACAAATGTCAGCATGGTTCTGGATACATGGTTTTATTGGGATGACGTTACAATCCAATGGATTAAAAGTTATCGGGACGAATACACTTCCGATGCAAGTGGTTCGATAATTCAGCATAAAGCTTCTAACTGGGAACAAACAACCAGCCAGTGGTTAAATTATATGAAACATGAATACATTAACAATGCCACTGGCAACCCTGTGTCAGAAATTATTTCCAACTGGGAGTCGACAACCAGCCGATGGGTGGATTATCTAAAATATCAATATACATACAATACTGGCAGAAACCTGACAACGCAAACCCATTATTACCTAAGCGCAGCCACCAACCATTGGATGCTGGTGTATAAAGAAGAGAGTATTTATTCCGACAGGTATAGTTATAACGACCTCGTGATACCATGGTATTATAACGAACCAATCAACAGGTTCAATCATATGCTTAATAGTATTATCAGTTCGGAGTACAAGATGAATACTGGAGCTGTAATTCCATCGGCAAGAGGAACATATTATTATTAAGTTATAGAGGCTGACAGAATCTCGGAAATTCAATTCCCGTCTATTTCTATATCGAAAGAAAACAATTCCGTTTTAGTTAGGGTGCAACTCTACGCAGTGACTATGTTCTCTTTAGTATTTAGGTGTTCTTAAGGTGGATATATTTTATATTCAGATACTCTTCAATGCCGTACTTTGAGCCCTCCCGCCCAAAACCTGATTCTTTAACACCTCCAAAAGGTATTAATGCGGAAGATATTGCACCGGAATTAACACCTACCATCCCGTATTCCAATTCTTCCGCTACTTTCCAGATATTATTCATGTCTGAGGAATAGAAATAACTTGCAAGTCCTTGTTTGGTATCGTTAGCAAGTGTAATCACTTCATCAATTGTATCAAAAGAACTAATAGCCAAAACCGGCCCAAATATTTCGGCACAAAAGATATCCATATCCACTGAAATGCCTGATAAAATTGTTGGCTCAAAAAACTGGTTTCCCAGTTCATGTCTTTTCCCCCCAAGCAAAACTGTAGCTCCTTTGCATATTGCATCAAACACAAGACGCTCAATTTTCTGAATAGCTTCCTGATTGATCAACGGACCAATATCATTGTTCTCCAATCCATTTCCGACTTTTAATTTAGCTACCTTTTCAGTTAACATAATGCAGAATTCAGTCAAAATGCTTTTATGAATAAAAACACGGTTTGCGCATACACAGGTTTGACCAGCATTTCTGAATTTTGATTCTATCAGACCATCTATTGCATTATTAATATTTGCATCTTCAAAAACGATAAAAGGTGCATTTCCTCCAAGTTCCAATGTAATTTTCTTAAGCGTTCGCGAGGAGTTTTTCATCAGAAGTTTGCCAACTTCAGTGGAGCCAGTGAAGCTTATTTTCTTCACCAAACTACTGTTTGTAAATGCCTCCCCGATTTTAGCCGAATCACCGGTTATCATATTTATTACTCCTTTCGGAATTCCAGCCCTTACTGCCAATTCAATCAGCGCCAGCGCTGTTAAAGGTGTATTTTTATCAGGCTTAACAATACATGTGCATCCACTAGCCAATGCCGGTGCAACTTTCCGCATGAGCATTGCAGCCGGGAAATTCCATGGTGTAATTATCCCTACAACACCAACTGGTTGTTTAACAATAAAGATCCGCGTATTGTGAAAAGGCGAAGGCAAAATATCTCCATAGATTCTTTTTGCTTCTTCGGCATAGAACTCTATATATGAAGCAGAATATTTAATCTCAGCTATTGCTTCCTTCAGCGGCTTGCCCTGTTCCAGTACCATTATTTTTGCAAGGTCTTCAACATTTTCCAGAATAAGGTCATTCCATTTTTTCAGCAAAACTGTCCTTTCGGTTACTAAAACATTTTTCCATGTTTTAAATGCTGCTGATGCTGCCAATATTGCTTCTTCAACCTGGCTGTCTGTCAATTGCGGTATGTCAGCTATCTTCGAATTTGAAAAAGGATTGACTATTTCGAAATACTTGCCCGCAGCAGAATCAATCCATTCTCCATCAATAAAGCAAAGAGTTTTAAGTAAAGACTTGTCTTTTAGGTATTTAGTTATCACGTCCATCGTGTAATATATTTGTAAGTATGTTCATTAATATAGCAAATAGAAGAAAATCAAACTATCATAGAGCTCTTATTGTATAGTAAGATTCAAATCATCGTATTGCAAATATAGAATAACGAAATGATATAATACCGTCAAGTTTCCTGATTAAAACCTTCAATCTATTTAACTATCCAACAAACAGTTTAGCTATTAAAATAATTACTTGTCAACAGTTTACCGGTGAAAATTTATAGACTATTATTGCATTAAATTCAATGGTCTTATTACCTTTGTGCTAAATCTGCAGAGAAAGCGATAATTTTAGTTATAACACATTAAAAACAAGCATTTTATCTGAAAGAAAAGCATTGTGCTTTAGAAAATCAGTTCTAATTCATGGCTTTAATTTCAAATTCTCAAACTATAATTGCCTGCAATGGAAATCATTAAATCCGAAATCCCTGATGTACTGATAATAAAGCCCAATGTCTTCCAGGATGAACGTGGCTATTTCTTTGAATCCTATAATGAGGACAAATTTAGAGAATATGGCATTGATGTGCATTTTGTTCAGGATAATGAATCCAAATCACAGAAAGGTGTGATGCGGGGGCTGCACTTTCAACGCCCGCCTTATGCCCAGGGAAAACTTGTTCGTGTAATGAAAGGTTCTGTGCTGGATGTAGCAGTAGATATCAGACATGGATCCCCCTGGTTCGGAAAGAGTGTTTCCATCGTCTTGAGCGAAAGCAATAAATGGATGTACTGGATACCGGAAGGATTTGCGCATGGGTTCCTTACATTGGAAGATAATACTGTGTTTTTCTACAAATGCACTCACTTTTATAACAAAGCTTTTGAAGGAAGTATCCGATGGAACGATCCGGATTTAAATATCAAATGGGGCAACGAACATCCCATCTTATCGGAAAAAGACAAGAATGCCCCATTCCTTAAAGATTTTGAGCCAACATTTTAATAACTGTTTCAAGAGTAGACTAACTTTTTTGATATAACGTTGTTAATATAGTAACTTATTGATAATCACTTAAGCTAGATTGATGAAGAAAAAAATTGCATTTATTTTCATATTTATTGCCATTGCATGGTTTGCCGGTCTTTTCATTTTTTCGGGCCAGCCAAAAAAGACAGATGATGATGATTATAGAAAAGCTCTGGAACACAGTAACAGGGTCTTTTCAGTTGTACTTCCGGACAAGGTCGAATTTGCCGGAGAAGCACCACCACTTGGGCTATTTTATGTTCGCGAAGGCCTCGACCGCGAACTAACAATCAATACTTACTGGCATTCTTCAACGCTTACAATGATGAAGCGTGCCGCTCGCTATTTTCCAGTGATCGAACCGATACTTAAAGCCAATGGTGTTCCGGATGACTTCAAATATCTTGCACTTATTGAAAGTGGACTCTCAAATGTAGAATCACCAGCCGGCGCTTCCGGAATATGGCAGATTGTAGACGAAACAGCTAAACGTTATGGACTCGAGATAGGGGAAGAGGTTGACGAACGTTACGAGCTATCCAAATCAACTTCAGCTGCCTGCCGTATTTTAAAAACATCATTCAAAACATATGGTAACTGGACTCTTGCTGCAGCAGCGTATAATGCCGGTGAAGGCAGGATAAGCAAAGAACTTGGCAGGCAAAAAGTTAAAACTTTCTACGATCTTTATATGAATAACGAAACTTCGCGTTACCTGTTTCGAATTCTGGCACTAAAGATTTTATACGAAAACCCAACGCAATACGGTTATTATCTCAGAAAGAAAGACCTTTATCCATATATCCCAACCTACACGGTTGCTGTTGATTCATCTATAACAAATCTGGTAGATTTTGCTCTCTACCACAAGCTGAATTATAAGATATTAAAAGAATTTAACCCATGGCTGCGTAAAGATAAACTGTTGAACCCCAGCCACAAAAAGTATATTATTACATTCCCAAAAGAGGGTTATACTAACTACACGATGCTTCTTAATGACATAAAAGATGCTGCCGCAATTTTTAATGATTCCACAAAAACGACTGAAAATCGCTGATTCCTGGTTACATCCTATTCCCTACCTTTGCCCAAAATAATCCTTTGATGAATACCATTGAATCTTTGCCTGAAAAAGCCCATGAAACAGGGCATCCCCAGGCAGAGGAAAACCTTGAAGTATATGGTGCCAGAGTACATAATCTCAGGAATATTGATGTTACGATCCCTCGCAACAAGCTGGTTGTTATTACCGGTTTAAGTGGAAGCGGAAAATCATCCCTTGCATTTGATACCATTTATGCCGAAGGACAACGCCGGTATATGGAGACTTTTTCAGCCTATGCCAGGCAGTTTATTGGTGATCTGGAAAGGCCTGATGTAGATAAGATCACAGGATTAAGCCCTGTTATTTCAATAGAACAAAAATCGACAAACAGGAACCCGCGTTCTACCGTTGGAACCATTACTGAAATTTACGACTTCCTCAGGCTTCTATATGCCCGCGTGGCTGAAGCTTACTCCACGGTAAGCGGCGAAAAACTGGTCCGCTATTCGGAAAGCCAGATCATTGAGCTGATAAATCACGAATATAATGGCAAGCTTATCCTGATACTTGCTCCGCTAATTAAAGGTCGTAAAGGGCATTACCGCGAATTATTTGAACAAGTCCGCAAACAAGGGTTTAACAAAGTACGGGTGGATGGGAAAGTGCAGGAAATTACTTTCGGGATGCAACTGGACCGTTACAAAATACATGACATTGAGGTGGTGATTGACCATCCATCAGTTTCTGAAGGTGCTAAACAGCGGATTATATCATCTGTTCAGGTAGCACTTAAACAAGGCAAAGGTGCTTTGCTTATTATTGACGAAACTACAGGAGAATCCCGTTTCCTGAGCCAACACTTGATGGATCCTGCAACCGGATTATCCTTCAATGAACCCGAGCCCAATACATTTTCTTTTAATTCCCCGTATGGTGCCTGCCAGCGCTGCAATGGGTTAGGCATGGTGTCAGAAGTTGATTTCGACAAAATTATTCCTGACAAATCAAAATCTATCCGAAAAGGGGGAATATCTCCGGTCGGAGAATATAAAAGCGGCTGGATATTCAGGCAGTTGGAGGCAATTGGCGAAAAATATGGTTTCACATTGGATACAGCAATTGCTGATATTCCAGAACAAGCTATCCAGACAATACTTTATGGTTCCGATGAACTCTTCCGGATAAAGAATGATTACATGGGAGTCTCTTCCTCATACTCACTGGCATTTAATGGCATTATCAATCATATTGTCAGCCAAAATGAAGAATCTGGTTCCGCTAATTTAAAAAAATGGGCCGGGAGTTTTATGAACACAATCGCCTGCCCCGAATGTAATGGAAGCCGCCTTAAGCAGGAATCTTTGCATTTTAAAATTGCAGGACTCTCTATTGCCGATCTTTCCAATATGGACCTAGTGAAACTCAATATATGGTTCGATAATGCAGAAACCCGGATTAATGAGCGGCAATTGCAGGTTGCTCATGAAATTATCCGCGAAATCCAAACGCGAATTAAGTTCCTGCTTGATGTAGGACTTGATTACCTCACTATCGGCCGCCCTGCTGCAAGCCTTTCAGGGGGCGAATCACAGCGCATCAGGCTCGCAACACAAATTGGCTCCCAACTTGTAGGAGTGCTATACATTCTGGATGAACCCAGTATTGGCCTGCATCAGCGAGATAATCACCGGCTGATTCAAGCTTTAAAGGATTTGCGGGATACTGGAAATTCAGTGATAGTAGTTGAACACGACAAGGACATGATAATGGCAGCCGACCATGTATTGGATATTGGTCCCGGAGCAGGTGTACATGGAGGAAAAGTTGTAGCGCAGGGAACTCCCGAATTATTGCTAACCCAGGATACCATTACTTGCGAATACCTGAGTGGAAAGCGACAAATTGCCGTTCCGGCGATAAGGCGGCAAACTGATGGCCGCTTCCTTGAAATAGCAGGTGCTACAGGCAACAACTTAAAAAATGTAACCCTTAAACTTCCGCTCGGTTTGCTGATTTGTATTACAGGGGTGTCGGGAAGTGGGAAATCAAGCCTTATTAATGAAACGCTTTACCCGATACTTAACCAGCATTTTTACCGTTCTGATAAAAATCCCCTTCCCTATCGTACTATTGATGGGCTCAGTCAGCTTGACAAGGTCATCGAGATCGATCAGTCGCCGATTGGCCGAACACCAAGATCCAATCCAGCCACTTATACCGGAGTTTTTGACGAAATTCGCAAACTCTTTGCGGAACTTCCCGAATCAAAGATCAGAGGATACAAACCGGGGCGCTTTTCATTCAATGTTACAGGAGGCAGATGTGAAGCGTGCAAAGGCGCAGGTATCAGGCTTATTGAAATGAATTTTCTGCCGGATGTTCATGTTCCCTGCGAATCCTGCTCTGGCAAACGATACAACCGTGAGACCCTTGAAGTCCGCTTCAAAGGCAAATCAATAAATGATGTCCTGAACATGACTATTGGCCAGGCTGTGGAGTTTTTTGCCAATATCCCGGCTATCCTGCAAAAGATTCATACTTTGGACAATGTGGGACTCAGTTATATTACACTTGGTCAACAATCCACAACCTTGTCAGGAGGTGAAGCTCAACGTGTGAAATTAGCAACTGAACTTTCCAAGAAGGATACCGGAAACACCATGTACATCCTGGATGAACCAACAACCGGACTTCATTTTGAAGATGTGCATGTACTTCTGGATGTTCTGCAACGCCTGGTTGGTCGCGGAAATACTGTTCTCGTTATAGAACACAACCTGGAGGTTATTAAAGTAGCTGATTTTATTATTGATTTGGGACCTGAAGGGGGCGAACGCGGAGGATATATCATTGCGGAAGGTTCTCCGGAAGAAATCTGTCGTGATACCAGGAGCTATACGGCTCAATACCTTCGGGAAGTCATGCATCCTTTGTCTGAAAAATCAGCTCCTTCTGATAAGATCAAATTTTTATAGCTTTGCCGACTAAATATTTCAGATATGCATACTGACGGAATGAATGAAGAAGATAAGATTAGGGATGCAATAGGCCCGAAAGATTGGAATGTTATTATGTCCACCGACTCCTGGTCGGTATTTAAAATAATGGCTGAACTTGTTGAAGGATTTGAGAAACTTGCCAGAATTGGCCCATGTGTTACTATTTTTGGTTCCGCACGATCTGCGCCAAACAGCCGTTATTATAAATTATCAGAAGAAATTGGCTACATGCTAACTAAGAAAGGGTTTGGTGTTATCTCGGGCGGTGGGCCGGGCGTGATGGAAGCTGCCAATAAAGGGGCACATTTTGGAGGTGGCCGTTCAGTTGGGTTAAATATACAACTACCTCACGAACAATATTCCAATCCTTTTATTGACCCTGATAAATTGCTTTCGTTCGACTACTTTTTTGTTCGCAAAGTGATGTTCATGAAGTATTCGCAGGGATATATCGTATTGCCGGGAGGATTTGGCACATTGGACGAACTTTTTGAAGCTATAACTCTGATACAGACACACAAATTAGTACAATTCCCAATAGTGCTTGTTGGAAAAGAATATTGGAGCGGTCTGATCGATTGGATAAACCTTCGTCTGGTAGAGGAAAAGAACATCAGCAAAGAAGACCTGAATATATTCACACTTGTTGATACTGCTGAAGACGCAGTTAAGGTTGTAGATGATTTTTATCAGAAGTATTCACTTAAACCAAACTTCTGATCGTTTCAACTGCTTTGTTTGTTATCTGGCGATTGATAGGCGACAATAAGCTTCGTGCAATATCTCGCCACCTTCATTTTGAAGAATTATTTTACAGATGTAAATTCCATCAATAAACTCTATCACAGGAATTATCAGTTCATTATCAATTGGCTTGAAGCTTTTATTAAAGCATTGGCTTCCGTCAATCCTGAAAATTTCAATCCTGATCTTGTTCGAATTTATAGACCGATCAATATTAATGTGAATCCTGTCGGATGCCGGGTTTGGAAATACTGAAACCTGAAATTCAGATAATGGCATTGTTTCTTTGACACCAATAGGCAGAGGGGGAATTCCGCAATAAAACACCAATCCTCCTGCATAATTTCCAATAACCATATCCGGGTATGAATCTGCATTAGCATTGATTACTGCTACACTTGTCCGCAAGCCTTCCCGGATTTTCTGCAGAGGTGCTTCTTCCCTGGTAAATGTTCCTCCTATATTGTCAGAAATGTGCTTATAATATACAATGCCACTGGATTCTGAGCCAACGAATAATCTCCATTTTAAATCATTGCCCTTAAAGAAACAAGGCGTGCTGAAACCGTAGTAGGATAAAGCCTGATCAGTTACATCCACGCTTCCCAATGCTTCAGTAACTAATGTGAACACTGGATCATTTGCACTCCCGGTATTCCTGTAATAACTGAGTTGACCGTCGCGTTTTCCGCTCAGAAGATCAACCAACCCATCCTGATCCAGATCGATAAGTTGTGGAGTGCTGAAGTCGCCAACATCAAGCGATTGGTAATTAAAAACGGGATTAGAATATATCGGCTGAATACCAGACCCTGCAATATTTTCAAAAAACACAAAGCTTCCATCAGCATTTCCGACCAGCATATCAGCATCACCATCCCCATCCAGATCGGCAACAGCAGGATAGGCTGCTATAATTTTATAATCTGAAAGATTGGCATAATCATTTGTAATTAATTTAAATGATGGTTCAGTTGCCGTTCCGGTGTTGTGAATATATGCAAGGCGAGATTTGTAATTGCAACGGAGGATATGACCTGTTTCATAGTAGCTTGAGTCAAGATATCCATAGTTTCCGACAAGAAGATCCTGGAGCCCGTCACCATCCAAATCAGCAGCCACGGGATAAGATCCTGAACCAAAATCAAACATTTCGCCTTGCAGGAAATCTTTGGCCTGGAGATTGAAAACCGGAGATGAAGATGTGCCGGAGTTTAGATATAGCCAAGACGACTGTTTCGATTCACTTCTTGTGAGACCCGGATCAAAAGGAGAAACCAGCAAGTCGCTCATACCATCACCGTTAACATCAAGTAAACATGCGGCAGGAAAAGAAACCAGATCAATTGGCTCCATACCTTCAGGGAATGTTTGATCAACTGAATTGATAGATGCCTGAGCATTATTTCCTCCATTCCAAAGTGCTTTTAATGCCGGATAATCCACATCTCCCATCACCAGATCTTTATCAAGGTCACCATCGAGGTCTACTGCCATGATTGTTGAACCAGTGTGTTTTGGATCTCCGTCCCGGGTTGAGAAAAAATGATTCGCTGCTTCAGATTTAGCATTTCTGCACGTATCAAGGGTTATTAAGTCGGAGTCCTCGCCTTCGGCAAACATGCCCCAGCATGTTTCAGTCCTTATAAAATCAAGGGAATCAGAGTTTCCGTATTTTTCAACCGACATATTCCTGTGAAGTTCTAAAAAAGAACCAAGCCCCCAAAAAGTGAGAATATCAAGGTCGCCATCGCCATCAATATCATTAATGGCAGGATAATCGGCATATGTAACCAATATGTTTGTAAATGACGGGCCCTGTAATGATCTTAGATAAGGATGGCTAACCTGCTCAAATTCAGGGACTCCTATACCATTATTCCTGTAAACTTTTATCCCTCCGGTGGTGTATGTGAAAATATCCTCCTTCCCATCATTATTGTAGTCAATTAATTGCATCCAATGTTCCAGTGGAGGAAAATATCTGGCATAGCCAGGCGCATATACATAACCATGAAGACCAGCGGATTTCCTTATAAACGGCAGGATTCGGTTGCCATGCCTGTCGAATACAATAATGTCCTTTACCAGATCGCCATCCAGATCGATGGCACCATATTGACAGGAATTCATTCCCCCTGCAAAACCAAATGAAAGAAATGTTCCATCAATATCCTGACAAGAGATTGTTGTATCGCGCAGAAAGCTGAAATCATGCAATTCCTGAGCATTTGTTGATTCAGGCAAACTTGAAAATGTTGCACAGAGAAAAACTATTTGAATCAAAAACCAGATATTATAACATATTGCCCGTGCTACCATTCTTCTTCTCATTAAAAATATTATCAATTAATTACACGAAATTAAGCATAAAGCTGGAATTCAGACTATCGTTGATTCGTTAAAAACTTAGCGTCTCCGAATTGGTTAATTGCAAATGTTGTTCTATATTTGCACCCTCAAAAAATGAAGCTGAACTAACTTCTTAATAATAAATAACATGGAGAATAAAGGTGCGATAAAATTCTTTGCTATTGCGTTTGCTTTGGTATGTCTGTTCCAACTTTCGTTCAATTTCTTTACAAACAGTACTGAAAGAGCGGCTATTAAATACGCCGGCAACGAACAGGCTCTAACCTTAGCAAAACAAATGGCTAAAGGTGATGCAGGGCAGGAACTATTCCTGAAAGATTCCATTTTTAAATCAAGGGAAAAGTACTACCTCGATTCAATGGCGAACCAGGTTGTATATAATGTGCTGGTAAGAAAATATACTTATAAGGAATGTCAGGAAAGGCAGATCAACCTTGGGCTTGACCTCAAAGGCGGTATGAACGTAACCATGGAAGTATCTGTGGTTGATGTAGTAAGGGCTCTGTCAGGATACAGCACTAACCCCGTTTTTAATCAGGCTATTGCAAAAGCTGTAGCAAAACAAAAAAGCAGCCAACGAGATTTTGTGACCTTATTTGGTGAGTCCTTCAAGGAAATAGCCCCAAATGCTCAGTTAGCCGCTATTTTTGGCCGTATTGAAATGAGGGATAAGATCAAACCAAATGCCACGAATGACGAAGTACTGGCAGTTATCCGAAAGGAAGCAACCGATGCTTACGACCGCACATTTAATATTCTGCGTAACCGTATCGACCGTTTTGGTGTAGCCCAACCTAATATTCAGAAATTGGCAACAAGCGACCGTATCCTTATTGAACTTCCTGGCATTAAAGATCCTGAACGTGTGCGTAAACTCTTACAGGGAACTGCAAAACTAGAATTCTGGGAAACATACCAGTTCGATCAGTTAGCATCATTTTTCAATGAAGCCAATAAGAAACTTGCCAGCATCAGTAGTATAGATTCAACAAAAACAGGTAGTGATTCAACAAAAATTGCAGCTATCGATACTGCTGCTGCAAAAAAGGATGTTGCTTCTGTTAAACCACTTAAAAAGGATGTAAAAGAGACATTGGCAAAAGTCGATACTACTAAGAAAAAAACTGCTCTACTCGAAAAACTTGCTGACAGCACAAAATCAAAAGGCCAACAGAAACAATCGTTTGAAAAATACGCAAAAGAAAATCCGCTGTATGCCTACCTCAGCCCGGCTTTTAACCGTGGAGAAAACGGGCAGTATTATCCCAGCAACATGGCAACCGTTGGATATGCTGCAATCAAAGATACTGCCAGAGTAAATTATTTGCTAAAGAAGGTAATGAACATCTTTCCGCGTAATCTTCGCCTTGCCTGGCTTGTAAAACCTGAAAAAGATCGTCCGGATGTTCTGGAGCTATATGCACTTAAGGCAACAACCCGCGAAGGTACTGCTCCACTTGGAGGTGATGTGATTACAGACGCACGTCAGGATTACGATCAGAATGGCCGCGTTGAGGTTTCTATGTCGATGAACTCCGACGGGGCAAAAACATGGAAACGCTTAACAGCAGATAACATTGGTAAACAGGTTGCTATTGTGTTGGATAATCATGTTTACTCTGCCCCAAGGGTAAATGATGAGATTCCCAATGGACGTTCTTCTATCACAGGGAACTATGCTATTGAAGAAGCTCAGGATTTAGCCAACATACTTAAAGCTGGTAAACTTCCTGCTCCAGCTAAAATTGTTCAGGAAGAGATCGTGGGTCCATCACTTGGTAAAGAATCCATTGATGCAGGAATGTGGTCATTTATTGTGGCTTTCCTTCTCACCCTGGCATACATGATCTTCTATTATAACAGGGCTGGCATGGTTGCCAACGTGGCTCTGGTTGTGAATATGTTCTTCGTTTTTGGAATTCTGGCATCTGTTGGTGCTGTTCTCACTCTTCCTGGGATTGCAGGTATCGTACTTACCCTTGGGATGGACGTTGATAAAAACGTTATTATTTATGAGCGTATCCGTGAAGAAATCCGAGCGGGGAAAGGAATGAGGCTGGCTATAACTGACGGTTATAAACACGCGCTTACTGCTATTGTGGACAGTAATGTCACGACCTTCCTTACCGGAGTTGTACTTTATGTTTTTGGATCGGGCCCGGTTCAGGGATTTGCTACCACACTTATGATTGGTATCCTCAGTTCTATGTTCTGCGCCATCTTTATCACCAGGATCATCTTTGTATGGATGATGGACACAAACAAAGAGATTACAGTTTGGAATAAATTAACAAAAAACATTTTTCATGATGTTAAAATTGATTTTATTGGTATCAGGAAAACCTTCTACATCATTTCAGGTTCCCTGATTATCATAGGTATTGTTTCCTTATTTGTAAGAGGCTTAAGCTACGGGATTGATTTTAAGGGAGGAAGAAGCTTCATAGTGAGGTTTGACAAACCAGTTAGAACGGATGAAATCCGAATTGCATTAGCTAAACAATATGGCCAGGAACCTGAAGTTAAAACTTTTGGCCCCAGCAACCAGGTAAAAATTACTACTTCATATATGATTGAGGATCAATCGACCAAGGTTGATTCAATTGTTGAATCGAAATTGTATGCAGGACTAAAACCATTTTATAAATCTTCCGTCAATGAAATAGACTTTTTATCACATACCGAAAAAAAGGCTTTGGGCAGGCTAAGTTCACAAAAAGTAGAACCGACCATTGCTTACAGTTTATTGCGAAGTGCCTACTTTGCTGTATTCTTCTCGCTGATGATTATATTTATTTATATAGTCTTCCGTTTTAAGAAGTGGCAATGGGGTGTTGGTGGTGTTGTGTCACTATTTCACGATACATTTATAGTAATCGCTTTATTCTCAGTATTGCACGGATTCCTTCCGTTCAGTCTTGATATCGACCAGCATTTTATAGCTGCAATCCTTACTATTATTGGATATTCGATTATGGACTCAGTTATTATCTTCGACCGTATCCGTGAATACACCGGATTGTACCCAAAACGTAACGTGAGGGAAAATATGAATGCCGCTATTAATAGCACTCTTGGCCGAACCCTTAACACTTCTGGTATTACCTTCATGGTTCTTCTGGCGATGTTTGTTTTTGGCGGTGAAGTTATAAGGGGATTTTGCTTTGCTTTGCTTATTGGTGTTGCCGTCGGAACATATTCTTCAATTCTTAATGCTACTCCAATTGCTTATGATCTTATTATGTGGCAGCAGAGTCGAAAAGACAAGAAAAACGCACTTGCAAAAAAATAGTTATAATCTATTCTATAGAAAAGAGCCCCTTTCCATGGGGCTTTTTTATTGCCATGTCACATCAAAACCGTTTTGACAGATGAAAGGATAAGCTATATAAATGGAATTTTTGCTATTTTTGTAAGAAATATTATGCATAGGAAGTCGTGTCATGAGTCAATACATGATGAAAAATACTGTCTGCTATAATTTCCAACTCTTTCCTGCGTTCTATTAAGCAATAACTATTAGTAACCTAAAAACCAAAAGCATGAAATCAAAACTCATTATCCTCATGGGCTTATCAGTATTTTTACTTGGCTCCTGTGTAAGCTCCAAAAAATATAAAGCCCAGACTAAATGGCTTGAATCAGTAAATGCCTCTTTCAGCAAGGCACAGGAAGATCTTAACA
>CAZEDO010000048.1:0-26472 GCA_964511085.1 uncultured Lentimicrobiaceae bacterium | reverse complement strand
TGACTGTTAATCAGAGGGTCGCAAGTTCAAGTCTTGCAGGGGGAGCAGAAAAATCAAGGGGTTACGTGAAAACGTTAATCCCTTGATCTATTTATAGCACCATCTTTGGCATCATAACCGTGTGACTATTTGACAATTATTGATAGTTAATTTGTAATTAAAATCTGGAAAGCATGAAAAAAATCGTATGGTTTTTCTTTTTGATGACATTATTCTTATCTGCATGCAAAAAAAATAGTGATGAAAGTTCTGGCGGATTTTCTGCCGAAGATTTGGCTATCTATAATAAGATGATTAGCATCCAGGAGCAGGCAGCCACAAATTATATCACCTGGTCTGCAACCATGGACTCAACGGAAGCTGTAAATATGTTATACCAGTTCTTTCAGAGCGATCCAACTGTTGCAGTTGCTACCATGGGTAGTCAGGGCATTATGGTTGAATATACCAATGGAATGCGGGGCGGTATCATCCTTAATCCTGAGAGGGACAACAAAGATAGCACCAAGTTTATGCAAAAAAACGTAAAATATGCATTGGCTCCTGCTGGCTCAAAAGTCCCGGTAAACAATAAAAAGATGATTTATCTGAGTGCTGCGTATGATCAGTTTAAAAGTGATGTCGAAACGATATTTAATTATTTACCTACATATCTGGCAAGAATAGGTTACAATCTTGAATACTTTCAAAATGAGCAGGTTACCCTCGACAGGTATTGCAGCCTTGCTGGGTTTGGAATCATCCGGTTTGATTCTCATGGCGTGGCTTATCCAAATAATAGAAATCTAGAGACTGTTTATCTTATGGCTGGCGAGGTTGCTAATGTCACTACCTCTCAAAAATATGCAAAAGATATATTAAATAAGTCAGTCTTTATTGCTGAAATTATGGATTATAGTAACGTAAAAAGCAATAAAGACATCAGGTTTTACAAAAATGTTTATTGGGTTGATCACAATTTCATTATAGAACATAACGACTTTACTAAAGATACCACACTCATATATGGTGGCTTTTGTTATAGTGATAAAGGGCATTGGGGTTGGCATCCAAGTCAAGGTTGGACGGGTACCTATTTTGGATATGACTGGGCTGTAAGTTCTAAAAAAGATGCTATTTGGTTTATAAATTTAATGGATCAACTTTCTGATACGACACTTGCAAATACTCCTTTTACTGTTGAAAATTTTATGAATAACGCTGATATTCCAAAATCTTACCAGAATGAAGATGGCAGGGTTATCAAATTATGGAGCACTGGTGTCCAAAGCCTAACTTTATGGCAAGGGAAGCCAAAGCTGACAACAACAGCAATTACTTCGATAAGAAGTACATCTGCTAATAGTGGAGGGATTATCCTCAATGACGGAGGGCAACCTGTTTTATCAAGTGGTATTTGTTGGAGTACCTCTCATAATCCGATTAATACCGCCAGCCATACATCTGATGGAACGGCAAGTGGAAGTTTCGTCAGTGCAATGACGGCATTAACGCCAAATACAACGTATTATGTAAGAGCCTGGGCAAAAAACATAGTGGGTACCAGTTATGGAAATGAAATTAGTTTTACGTCAATAACTGATCAACTTGCTATTGGCTCTGTTTATGGTGGCGGGATCATCGCTTGCATATTCCTCCCGGGTGACCCGGGTTATATTGCAGGTGAAGTGCATGGCTTTATTTGCGCACCTGCCGATCAGAGTTCCGGGGCTCCATGGGGGTGTTTTGGCACCTATATAGGTGGAACCTCCGAGTTAATGGGTGCTGGTCTTGCGAATACCAATGCAATTGTTGCAGGCTGCTCCACAGCCGGAATTGCGGCTCAAATTTGCAAGGATCTCGTCCTGAATGGAATTAGTGGTTGGTGTTTGCCAAGTCTTGTAGAACTAGGCCGTCTTCAGGAATCTAAAGCAATTATTGGTGGATTCTCTGATTTTGTATATTGGTCTTCATGGGAACATTGTAACAATGGTGGCCAAGGTTTGGATTTTTCCACCGGGTGGGTAATCGAAGAAAATAAAGAGATCCTACACCGTGTTCGTGCTATCAAATATTTTTAACTCCGGTTTTGTTGTATTTTCTGGTGGGTTCATATAAGGCAGTTCCAGCATGTCCAATCTTATAACAATAGACCTCTGGTAATTTAAAAAACAAGATTTCTGCTAACCATTAAAAATACAATATTTCCATCTATCAGGATAGCGGTTTTTAATCTTAGGTATCAGGTATCATTAGTATCATTTCCGGGCTCGGCTATGGCTGTGCCTTAGTCGAAAATATATTTTCAGCCTGTGCCTGAAAAAAGTGACCGCTAACAAAACTGAATGGAATATTTGTTTTAAATGCAGGCAAAGTCAGAAGGATAGATCGACTCAGGCGAAGCCTGCGTCAAACTGTACCGCGTACATCACAGTGCTGGCTGAACAGGAGTTCAATAATTCAGAACCGTTTAAAAATCAGAAGCCGAATATTTTATATCATTTGAAAGGAAGTCATCCAGTCGCAACTTTGAGCAATAAGGGGTGCTTTACTGGACAAGCCGTCAGAAATGTCGGCTTTTTCTTTTATTGGCAAGAGGTTGCGTGGTTGCAACTGTCCTCTAATCTCTTTTTGCCAGTAATTCCATTAAATGGTGGTTGATGTAATAAGTGCTTTTACCAATCTTTAGCGGTTTGAGCAATCCTTCTTTTTTTTCGAGTTGTTTAAGGTAAATCGAAGCAGTTTCACGATGGGCAATGCCATTGTTAACCAACAGGTCTGTTTTTATATATGGCATCACTAGTGATCCGACATAATTAATGAATTATGTCGATGCATATAACTTGTTTTGATTTTTATGTCGTATAAAGATAATAAATTCGACATAAAAGTTTGACTAAATGTTTTATCCGATGCACAATTTCTCTTGTGTCGAATAATTAATCCAAGTTCGACATGCAAACAAATCAAACCTTTGAAAGGAAACAAACCTGTTGCAACTTTCCTTAATATAGGGTAGTAGAAAATCCGCCACTTACTGCATTTTAGCAGTAAGTGGTTTTTTATTTACTACATAATTTACTACACAGCTCCGCTTGCAATTCCACTCTTCTTAGTTTAGAAAAAGTTGTAAGGAAAATGGAGGTGGTCAATATCACCGGATTTTGCAAGTAACCTCTTGAAGCCGAAGGAATGAATAGCTGCCGGTAAATAAATTCGGTTTGTGAGATTACCAGCCGCCTCCCAGAGCACAGTACAAATTAATGTATGAAGTAAGTTGCTGAGCTTTTATTGCTGAAGCCTGCAATTCCGCCTCAAACATTGAACTTTCAGATACTAAAACTTCGAGATAATCCGTATATCCCTGCCTGTAGCGTTCCTTCGAAAGCATCAATGCTTTGGTTGCAGCATCAGCCTGGTGTTTTCGCGCCTCATATTCTTCAGTATAAGTTTGAACTGACACCAATGAATTTTCAACTTCTCCTAATGCAGAAATGTATACGTTTATATAATTATTTGCGGCTATTTCGGCTTCTTTCCGTTGTATTTCAACTCTGCGTTTGTTAGTCCCAAAACTGAAAACAGGGCCTAATATTGAAGCTGTAGCATTGCTTGCATAAGATGCATCGGAAATGAGAGATGAAAGATCGGTACTGGCAAGTCCAAGAAATCCTGTCAGGCTCAAATTAGGGAAACGTGATGCCTGAGCAACCCCTATCCGCTCTGTTTCTGCCTGCAGAATAAGTTCAGCTTTCTTTACATCAGGCCTTTGTTCGAGCAAGGTTGATGGCAAGCCTTCCGGAATAAGAGGAATATCCCGCTGATCAATATTCTCTATTCCCCTGGGTATTTGCTGTGGAGTCTGCCCTAAAAGAATATTCAGGCTTCGTTCTATCCCATTTAACTGTCGTTTGATATTTTGAACGGTTGCTTTTGCCAGAGATAACTGTTGATCGGCCTGCAACATATCGAGTTCTGCAACATCACCACCTTTAAAGCGCTCATTAACCAGTTTGAAATATTCAGTCCGGCTTTCAACAGTTCGCTGAGAAAGCGCCAGGCGGTTATCAAGATCGCGTATCTGGAAATAGCAGGATGCTACATTGACTATCAGGGTAGTAGTAACTGTTTTCATCCCTTCTTCACTTGCCAGCATCTGCGCATACGAAGCTCGTTTTGCATGACGCAGTTTACCCCAGAAATCTATCTCCCATGATGCTGTACCCGAAACATTGAATTCATTTGAATATGGATGGTTCAATTGCGCGCCAGCATTATATCCAAAAGAAGGCAATAAATCGGCTTTAGAAATTCCATACTGAGCACGAGATTGCTCGATGCGGGCAACAGCAACAGCAAGGTTATAGTTGTTTTTCAGGGCGCTGTCAATCAATTTATTCAGCACGGGGTCTTTAAAAATCTTAAACCATTTTAAATTAGTAATTGTGTCGGCACTAGTGACGAATTTACTTTGCTCGTTCCATGCCCTGGGGGATTTCATATTCGGGCGAACGTATTTCGGTCCAACCAGGCAGGATGAGAGTCCGGTTATCAGTATAATGACACTTAGTATCTTTTTCATTTTACTTACCCTCCTCTGTTTTATTAATTTCAGGTACAACTTGCTTTTTCTTGCCGATATTTTCTATCATAACAAACAGTGCCGGAATTGATAATACTCCAAGTATGGTAGCAATAAGCATCCCGCTGAATACAGCCATGCCCATAACGATACGGGCCTGAGAACCTGCGCCTGTAGCAGTAAGCAGAGGCGTTACACCAAGAATAAAAGCAAAGGCTGTCATCAGGATCGGTCTGAAACGCAATTTGGCAGCATACATAGCTGATTCGAGCAATGGTTTACCTTTTTCGGTTTCTGCTTTGGCAAATTCAACAATCAGGATGGCGTTCTTGGCTGCAAGCCCGATGAGCATTACCAGTCCGATTTGTGCAAATACGTTGTTAACGTAGGCATCGCTGCTAAATCTGGCAAGGAATAATCCTAAGAATGCCCCGAAAACGGCAAAAGGAGTACCTAAAAGTACACTGAAAGGAAGTTTCCAGCTTTCGTATTGTGCGGCCAGAATGAGAAAAACAAACACAAGAGCCATTAGAAAAACGGTACTACCTCCAGGAGAATGCTTCTCCTGGTAGGAAAGGTTGATATAATCGAAACTCATATCCGCAGGAAGGGTTGCTTTTGCAACTTCTTCCAGTGCTTTCATAGCTTGTGCGCTACTATATCCATCGGCAGGAGAGCCTCCAATTTCAGCAGCGCGGAACAGGTTAAGGCGGTTTGTAAAGTCAGGCCCGGTAACCTTTGTGGCCGTAACAATGGTTGAAACCGGCACCATATCTCCTTTGCTGTTTTTTACAAAGATTGAATGTAAATTCCCGGCATTCACCCGGTCTTCTGCCTCTGCTTGAATAAAAACTTTATACTGTCGCCCGAACCGGTTGAAATCATTCACATAACTGGCACCCAGAAATGCGCCCAGAGCTTCTGTTACTTTCGAAACAGGCACTCCCAGTTTCATGGCTTTTTCATTGTCGATCTCAAGTTTTATTTGAGGTGTGCCTGCGTTAAAGGTGGTATATATCCTTTTTATTTCAGGACGTTTCTGCGCTGCTGCAATAAATGCTTGTGTTTGTTGCGCAAGATACTGTGGAGTGTTCCCGCCCCGGTCCTGTAACATCATGCTAAAACCCGCCGATGCTCCCAGTCCCTGGATAGCTGGTGGCCCGTACGTCATAACAGTGCCATTTGTAATACTGGCTGAGAATATTTTATTGTATTTATTTACGATGTCTTTCGCCGTAGCTTTTCTATCTTCCCATGGTTTCAACGAAACAAATAAACAGGCACTGTTCGGTGTAGAGGAACCGGTTAATAAACTGAAACCATTAATGGTTGTGTATGAAAGCAAGTCTTTATCTTCAGCTAAAAAGCTTTCAACTTTTTTTGTTATTTCGTTAGTGCGCTGCAGCGAAGATGCCGGAGGGGTAGCAACATTTATCAGGAAGTATCCCTGATCCTCTTCAGGAATAAAACCTGCAGGAATTTTTATGCCGAAAATGCCGGCAAAAATCAATACAACAGACAGTAGCACAACAACCCTGATTGTTTTTCGCGCAAAAAAACCGGCACCACCCAAATATTTTGTTGTAACACTCTCAAAAACTTTGTTGAAACCTCTGTAAAACATAGGCAGTAATCCTTTCCGCTCATTGAGTGGTTTTGTGGGTTTTAAAAGCATGGCTGCCAGGGCAGGGCTAAGGGACAGAGCACTGAAAGCAGAAAAAGCAACCGAAACAGCTATCGTTATTGCAAATTGCTGATAAAATCTGCCAGTAATACCGGGAGTCATTGCGACAGGAACAAAAACTGCAATCAGAATTAAAGCAATAGCTACAACCGGCCCCGAAACTTCCTTCATTGCTTGTATGGTAGCCTCTCTGGGGTTTTTGCCTTGTTCGATGTGGTGCATAACAGCTTCCACCACCACAATGGCATCATCAACTACAATCCCGATAGCCAGTACCAATCCTAATAACGAAAGTGTATTGATTGAAAACCCAAGTAATGGAAAAACCGCTATTGTTCCGATTAATGAAACAGGTACTGTGATAAGTGGAATTAAAGTGGCCCTCCAGTTTTGAAGAAATATAAAAACAACAAGTATTACTAAAAGGATTGCTTCAAAAAGAGTCTTGACAATATCGTCAATACCTGCAGTAATTGCCAGTGTAGTATCCAGAGATTCCTGGTATGCAATGTCCTGCGGGAATCTTGCCGACATCTCTTTCATTGCCGTTTTTGCTTTATTAGCTACATCTAATGCATTACTTCCCGGCATCTGGTAAATCCCTACAACTGCACTTGGCTGGCCATTTCTGCGGGCTGTTGAACTAAAGTTTTCTGTTCCCAGTTCAATGCGGGCAATATCGCCCATCAGAACCTGCGATCCATCTTCCTTACTTCTGACAATGATGTTGGCAAATTGCTTTTCCGATACCAGCCTGTCCTGAAGAGTTACACCATACGTAAATTCTGTTCCTTTCGGAGCAGGTTCAGCACCGAATTTTCCACCAGGGCTTATCACATTCTGGTCGTTAAGCGCTTTTTTAACTTCATCAACTGTGACACCAAGTTTGGCCATATCGCCGGCTTTCAGCCAGATACGCATAGCATAATCACTTCCCCCAAATATAACAACCTCCCCAACTCCGCTTATTCTGGCCAATGCATCCAATATATTGATGCTTGCATAATTGTTGAGGAATTTACTATCGTACTTGGGATTGCTAGAGGTAACCGTAAAAAGCAACATAGGGAAGGAAAGTGATTTTTTAACTGTTACGCCCTGCTGCTTAACACTTGGAGGCATAAATGGCGCCGATTGATTTTGCCTGTTCTGGGTAAGCATATTGGCATTATCAAGGTTGGTACCAACCTCAAATGTTACTTCAATTGTAAGCGCTCCGTCGGATGTATTAATTGACTTTATGTAAAGCATGTTTTCGACCCCGTTCACTTTTTGTTCAATTGGGGTTGCAACTGCCTGTTCAACATTAAGTGCATTAGCTCCGGTATAGGAGGTGGTAATTTTTACAACTGGTGGATTGATATCCGGATATTGCGAAATTGGCGTTTTTTGCAATGCCAGTAATCCAAGTATCACAATAATGATACTTATTACCATGGCTACTATTGGTCTGCGAACGAAAAATTCTCCCATAAAATATTTTTTCTATATTATTTGACAGGTGTGGATGGAGTATTTGGCAAGTTTGGTTGCCATTCCGTCATTTTCGGGACAATGACACTACCGTTTCTCAATAACTGGGTACCGCCCAAAGCAATTTTGTCGCTGGCGGCCAATCCGTCTGTAACAACGTAGGCATCCTTATAGGTTGGCCCTGTCTGAATTATTTTCATCGCTACTTTGCTGCTGTCACCAAGAACATAAACCTGCGTTATTCCCTGCATCTCTATTACAGACCGCTGGGGTATAAGCAGTGCATCTTTTCTGACATCCGTAACTACAATAACTTTTACGTATTGACCCGGTCGTAGCATTTTCTCTGCATTTGGAAACGAAGCTTCAAACGTCATTGCTCCGGTAGATGGATCAATCTCCCTGTCAACAATACTTAGTTGCCCGGTTTGTGGATAAGTGGTTCCATCAGACAATTTTAGGCTGATAGATTTGCCGGCACCTTTCAGGCTTGAATTTTCGGCAGTTATGGCTCGGAATATCCGCAGATATTCCTGCTCACTGATTGCAAACCTTACCCTGATCCTGGTCAGATCAGAAATGGTATTGAGGATTGACATTAAACCAGGCTTCACATAATCGCCAACCCTCACTTTGGATATTCCAATTAGTCCACTGATAGGGGCAGTAATTCTGCAATATCCCAGTTCTATTTTAGAATTGCTCAGGCTCGCTTCAGCGGCTTCAATACTTGCCTTTGCAGCATCGTAACCCGATTTGGCTGCAACAAGTTCACGCTGACTAACGGCATTGATTTTTGCGAGAGGTTCAATCATGTCCAGATCCGACTTTGCCTTGGCCAGATTGGCCTGTGCCTGTGCCAGAGCTCCCTTTGCTTCGTCCACTTTATTCTGAAATGGAAGTGGGTCAATTGTGTATAACAATTGGCCTTTAGCTACCAGATTCCCTTCCTGGAAATTAAGACTTTCAATCGTGCCATCAACCCGTGGATTGATTTGAATATCTGATTCTCCGTAGGTTTGTCCGGTATATTCCGATTCCAGCCGGACATCCTGTTGTACAACAGCTATAACAGGAACTTCAAGTGCAGCAGATACAGGGGCTTCTTTTTTACCTCCGCAGGAGAAAATCAGGAAAATTACCGGCAATGCCAGTAAAAATGTAATTGTCTTTTTCATCCGTAAATATTTATTAATTCATTGCCAGTTTTCAAAGGTATTAATGCTTGCTTCTCAAGTGTTTTATAAGGGCGGGCCGCAGGGAACTCGCATGTTAAATTTTCATCCTTATTTGTGTTTAGCGAACATGCTCGTTTCATATTCATTTTTATAAATTAATTGTAATAAGGGCATTTGTTGGTTATAGTCGTGTATTTATAAACATGGAAGTTCAGGTTATCAATACAAAAGAATGAACTGATTCAATGATTATCAGTAGTGCTTTGCTCTACATGGATAGAACTTAGATACTACAGGATTCAATATAAAACAAGTATTGAAATTAGCAAAAAGTTTCATTCCTGTTAAAATCTAATTCAAAGATAAAATAGATTTACATATAACCAAATTATTAAAAACGAAATCATAAATATCCTTGCGCCAAAAACGGCTTTCTAGCTACCCAAATTAACCATTGAAGTAACTCCCGGAAATGATTTATACTTCGGCTACTTGAGTTTGCGAAAATTGCAAACTCAACAGCTCAGTATAACTGAATCTAAGCGGTTTCGCTTTCGCAAAACCACAAAGTTTCAGTATAAATGAGGGTAAAATAGCCAGTATAAAAACGAAAATTGAAACCAATGAAAAATTTAAGCCCGGCGACGATTTAATGATAAGCTATATTATGCATCTTGCTTGGGATTTAGGGCCACAGGCATCCGTTTCAATTAAAGACCAGTCGGATAAAAAGATAATTACCTGCGAGAATTTCTTACTATTCCTGATAATTCCTGGGTAGTAAACGCATCGGCTGGTATTTCTGTTCAATATGGTAAGTGTATCTTCAGAATTCAACCAGAAAGTTAAAACAAATTGTTTGCCGCAGTTTTTAGTATTTCATCACCGGTTTGGTTATCCTGACCCCGTTAGACCTGTAAAGTGTAATATAGTAAACCCCGGAAGGGTAGTCCGATAAATCGATCATGCAAGAGTTGGGTGTCCACACGGGTTTGATTGTTAGCTGATGGCCAATTACTGATGTAACAGTTAAATCCTTAATATAACCTGAAAAAGAGAACTGTACCCGATCACGGGTTGGATTCGGATAAATGTTCCAGCTGAGATCCTCTGGATCTTCGATACCAATGGAAGGGCATACCACTTCGTTGGCCGTGTATTTGCCACTTACTAATGTTCCCGCATCCCAGCATTTATCTGTCGATGTAGAAAGGTCAACAGTTTGTTGATTTGAGGTTGTTGAACCATTGTTAAAGACCACTCCAATAGGTAAATTAGTGAATCCGGTTACGTCATAGGAATAGTATCCATCGCCATCAAGTGTCATCGAACTACCTGGCCAGGCACTGGTTAATGGGGTAGACCCTTCCCAGGAATATACCTTGCAAGCTGTCCAGCCACCTGGCACTTTAAAACGAACTAATATGGAATTCGCCAAAGCAGAAATGGTATAAGTATTTGACACCTCAGGTGAGTATAAATGCGTTGCAGGGTCATACGCAACAACACGCAGGGTTTCAGTGCCGGGAATGAGAATTGGTACAGTGTACAAGGTAGAAGTATTGTTTGGGGCGGTATTGTTTGTGGTATAGTATATCGAGACGCCGGTAGTAGTAGTCATAGTAACTGTTTGAGGAGTATAATAGATTCCCCCGCAAGGAGTTACCATTAACAGAGGCGCAACAGGATTGATGGTTTTTGTCCAGATGGCGTAGTCCTGGCCTGAATTAGCGAGGGAATAATCGGAAGGAGGAGTGTAACTTCCGCTACCGATTTTTACAATTAGGCTGCCGTTAAGCCCAGTAGCCGTTGAAACATAAAGATTGGCTGAATACTGGTTAACGGTAACATCACTTTCGCTGTGAAGTTTTACTGCCCGCCTGGCCGCAATCATATTGAAAATAGCTGTTTTGTAGGAATTCCAATGAGCGAGCAGTACGCATGGTACACCTGGCGATCCCATCAGAAATGCGTAGGCAGCCGGAACATTTCCGTTGAACTTGTTGGCATTGCCTGTTACATAAGTATCGTGGTTGTCCACAAATGTGACTGCATAACGCTTTGTATCCGGATGATGTATCAGACCGGCTGGCTGTGGAATAGTACCATTCATCAACCAGACTAATTTGGTTAAATCCATTCCGCCGTTCCACATGGCGGAGTTTAATTGGAATTTCAGAGGGAAATCGAAAGTAGTAGAATTATTACTACAGCTATTGACCCAGGCTTTGCACAAATCGTAACTGCCATCGAAATATTCCCCAACTGAGAAATATCCGCCTACGGCATTGTTGTATTCATTTACAAAAGAAGCACTGTATCCTTTGGTCATGTCGTAACGCCAGCCGGCATATCCCATTTCGTTTTTCAGAAATTGCATATATCCTTTCACATTATCCTTAACCACTGTACTTAGATGATCGAGGTCGCGGGAACCATTGAAATCTTCGCCAGTGTCGGGCGCACCGGTTGGCTGTGCCTGGCCGGGCTCATTAGCCACTTCGTCGGTGCTGCAAATTTGGGCCGGTCCCATCGAATAAGTCACACCGTTATAGGTTTCTGTCGGAAAGTTAGTCCAGTTGGATGCCCCACTCCGGTGATTCACCACCACATCTGCAAGTACCTTGGAGCCTCTGGAGCTAAGGGAAGTAATAAGTGTTTTTAATTCATCCTTTGTGCCGAAAGCACTGTTTTGGTCAAACCACCAAACAGGAGCGTATCCCATACTGAACGAACTTTGACAATTTCCGCTGGGAGGAAGCCAGACTAAACTGTAGAGTGGGGCAATTTCGCCAGCTATGGAATTGAGTTTCGTCCATTTGCTGTCGGTATAGGAATCCCAGTAGAAGGCTTGCAGCATCACGTCCTGGCATTGAGCAGGAGCCTGGGCTTTCAGAGTCGATTTACCTAAAGAAATGAATGTTAGAAGCAGGAGTGCGATGGAGAGTTTTTTCATGAGAAGTTTTTATGATGTAGTGAATTTTGGCGTAAAATTAATCAATAATCAGGCGACTTTCATCGGGAAGCATTTATAAACTCAATTATGATTGATAGGTTAAATACGGAATGGAGAGGTTGAAGATGACTGAAAATACTTTTTGATTTATCAAAAAAATCAATCAATTCCTTGTAGCTAGCGGCTTTGCGGCTTTATTACTCACTTTGTTCGTGAGAATGCTAAGTTCGCTGAACTTATGAGAACGCTTCGCGAAGTTGCGCGAAATTTTTATGAATAATACAGGCTAATAATATTCAGGGAAAGCCATTTTGGTAATACAATTGGAAACATTGATGTTTTTCCGGTTCTAAAACAGAATGCCATTCAGGAATTTTTGTCCCATGGTGGTATTTAACTTCCTGGTTTATGAACAAGAATATTTCATATCACAACAAAAGTGATATTTAAATCAAGTTGTTATTTAGCTGATATATAATAATATATGTCGTATTGCAAAAACATGTTTTGAATGGGATAACAATTCTGGCGTAAATATTGTCAGTTCTTCAATTATATTGCTGAAAACATTTGCCGGAACGGAAATGATCAGACGAATATTCAAAAGAAAAAGAACAGTGAAAAGACTTTTACTCAGTTTTTTTATATTTCTTTCATTAAGCATTTTGGCAGCCGGGCAACCTGCTGTTGAAGCATATAACCGTGGATTTGTAAGGGCAAATATCGGGGACTTGAAAGGGGCGATGCAGGAGTACAGCAAGGCCTTAGAACTGGATCATTTTTATGCTGATGCTTTTTTTAATCGTGGAGTCATAAAATATAAGTTGGGTAATCTCAAGGGGGCAATACTGGATTATAATAAGGCGATAGAACTGGATTCGCTGGACACTATGGCCTATTATAACCGGGGAATAGCTAAATACGATCTGAAAGATGTAAGAGGGGCTATTAAGGATTATGACAAAACACTTGAGCTAAATCCAAAATACGCCGAAGCTTATTATAACCGTGGGATTGCCAGGTATAGCCTTGGGTACAAGACTGGTTGCTGCATTGATCTGGCAAAAGCTGATGAATTGGGACTGGAAATAGCCTTCGAGATAATGAGGGAGTATTGCAATTAAACCTGATTCCCGGCAGTTGAAAATCTTTCTTTCACTTATTAACCCCTTCCTGGTAAATATCTGTTAAACACGGATTTTAAGTATGGGTAAATTGTTAAGACAAATTTCCCGTTGGGAATAAATTGTTTTGACATTAATGTCCCGACGGACAATAGATTTATTCGTAATTGTTTTCTGTTTGCATTAATGCCCTATGGGTAAAAAACATCATAATATATTTATATAACCCCCTTTAAGTATAAAAATGCAAATCCACCCGACCGGTAAATTTTAGAAACTTTCATAACCAGATAGAGCTGGATTAAAAAAAACGAACTGTGAAAATTTGTTGGGGGTTGTTGTTTGTCCATGCAATTATGCCGGTATAAAACAGGATGATCAATACTTGATAAACTTACCCTTGTTGAATTTAAGATCAGACTCTATCATAAGAATATAGCAACCCGGGATCAGATTATCAATATTAATGTTATTTTGATTGAGCGAAGCCGGGGGCCGAATCTCCAATCCCGAATAGTTAAGTATGCTGTATCTATACTTGCCAGAACCCGGTGGCACCGGCAATTCAAAATTCAGGAGATCATGCGCGGGGTTAGGGTAAATACAAAAGTTTTGTTTAGCAATGTTGTCGGCTGATAACCACACAGTGTTTTTAAATACAAGGTTGTCCACATATAAGTAACTGCCTGCTGCTGTAACTGCTCCATTGGCATTACTTGCAGAGAGAACAATAATGGCAGAATCAGGAAAATTTTCAGTTGAATATGTAACAGGAATGGTAAAATTTGCCCAACTCATCACCATTCCACTTAGCGGCAGGTATTTATAGCAGATAGTATCGCGATAATGAGCAGTAGGATTCCAATGAGTCAATATTATACTTATGTATCCCTTATCTGCCCCATTAGCCATATATTGCCATTTCCCAGTCATTGCTTCGGGCCGGCCGGTGAACGGAAATCCGCTAACGGCCTCCATACTAATAGTGTTTAGGATACCGCTTACTGCTATACCAGGTTTTGTTCCCATTCCGGCTACAGACTTGGATGTTAATTTAATGTATGAATTCCCCGGGTTGCCAGGTGTGCCTTTAACACATGTAAATGTATTGGCAGATGCAGTTACGTTATTAAGAGTGCCCCACAGGCTTGGATTGTTGTAAGTGATCATACTTGTCCAGTCTTCAAAACCGCTGTTTGGGATTTGTGCCTGAGTCAGGAGTGGAATAAAAGTGCTTACGAGCAGAAAGTAAATTGTCTTCATGTGTACTTCGATGTATATATATATTTATTTATCTGAATATATAAGATTTTGCATGACAAATCCCTTTAGATCAGTAATGCTGAGCTAAGGAATTTGCGTTTTTCGCAGCCCCCAAAGGGCTTACTTAAAGTAAACTCAACTAGTCAAAGTATAAATATTGTCGAACTGCAAAAGTAAAAAAAACACCGTTCCATTGTATATTTATAAATCAGGTTATACTTCGGCTTTCAAAGTATTTACTGTAATTTCAGCATGGGAATTCATTTGCAGGTTTTTTGCATCTAAAGCAGGAAATCAACCTTTCCCATCTCGACATATTACTGTTAATTATTTGTTAAACACCGATTCTAAGTTGATACAGCTTAAAATATGGTTAATTTTGCATATGTTTTCATAAATAGAATTACGTTGCTGAAACTGCTAAAAAATATAATTGCGATAGGATTACTCCTTGTTTTTCTTCTTTCCACGAGCGGTATTACTATTTTAACGCACTATTGTTCGGGCAGTAAAAAAACAACACAGCGTATTTTTTCCGGGTTCAAAAGCAGCGAGAGTGGTTGTGGCGGAATGTCATGTAGCGTTTCACCTAAAATCCTTTCATTCGCTTCGGGAGAAAGCATCAGTAAAGCATCTTGCTGTAAGGAAAATACTGCCTTTTATAAAGTTGCCGCTGTAGATAATCTGTCAGCAAAAGAATTCAAGGAAATAATTTCTATAAACGACCTTGAGATTCCTGATAATCTTCTTTTTTCTTCGGTGCTAATTGAGACAGAGAACCTTTGTTTTCTGCAAAGCCGATCGGTCGTACCCCCTATAGCAGGAAAGCTATTAGTGGTTTTCCTTCAGCAGCTTCGCATCCCTTCACCATCCTGTTTTTCCTGATACCGGATATTTTCTGGTATTGAGTTATTCCTATGCAAATAGTAGTTTGTGTGAATTTTGATTTGCACAAAACGTTACATCATAGGGAAGTAAACAAATTCAAATGTTTTAAATGCGCTATACCTGTTATCATGAAAACTAATTTTATATACCTGATTACTGTATTAACAGCCTTACTGTTTACTATAGAGATTAATGCACAAACGCTCAGTGGCACTGTGTATGAAATGGATGCAAAAAACACTAAAAACCCACTAACCGGAGTCAATGTTTACTGGTTAGGTACTTCAAAAGGCACTGTATCTGATGCCTTGGGAAAATTTAATATCTCACGCAAAGGGATCAGTAACCCAAAACTGGTATTCAGTTTTCTGGGCTATAGAACAGACACGTTACACATTGCCCCCGGCAGCAACTCTATAGAGGTGATGATGGCTCCGGAATCAACTAAACTCAATGAAGTAGTAATAAAAAACAAGGATGACGGAAGTTATATTTCGAGATCCAATATGCGCAAAGTGCAGATAATTACAACCGGCGAACTTCAGCGCGCAGCCTGCTGCAACCTGGCGGAAAGCTTCGAAACAAATGCCAGTGTTGATGTTGCTTACAGCGATGCCATTACCGGGGCAAAACAAATTCAGCTTCTTGGCCTTTCGGGGGTATACAGTCAGATAATATCCGAAAACGTTCCGCTGATCCACGGATTAGCTTCTTCTTTTGGCCTCAATTATATCCCGGGCTCATGGATGGAAAGCATACAGGTGTCGAAAGGCACTTCCTCTGTGATTAACGGGTATGAATCAACCACAGGGCAAATCAATGTGGAATTCAAAAAGCCCGCTACCAGCGAAAAGCTTTTTGTAAATCTATTTGCGAACAGCAAAGGCCGGATGGAAGCCAACGTGAACTCAGCCTATAAATTCAATAAAAAGCTGAGCACAATGATTCTTGGCCATGTGGACGATTTCCGGAATAAGTTCGATAACAACAAGGACAAGTTTATGGATGTTCCTCTGGTTACAACGGTGAACCTTTTCAACCGCTGGGACTACATGGTGCCAAACAGGTATGTATCCCGTTTCGGAATAAAGTACCTTTCCGAAGACCGGAATGGCGGCTATATGAATTATTCGAAAGATACTTATACTCAAGATACAACGGGCATTACCAACCTGACTAAATCATATGGAACAGCAATCAGCACTCGCCGGACAGAAGCTTTCTGGAAGAATGGATTAATGTTCCCGAATAAGCCTTACAAAAGCCTGGCACTAATTGTTTCCGGAATTTACCATGATCAGACCGGCGCATTTGGGCTGAATAAATATAACGGGAAAGAGAAAAGTTTCTTTTCTTCGTTGCTTTATCAATCGATTATCGGAAATGAGAACCATAAATTCACCACAGGCCTGAGCTATTCTAATAGCGATTATACCGAAGGGTATGACCGTACAAACTTGACCTACCTTTACCAGATAACCAACAACGTACCTCAAGACCTTTTCAAACTTGTTGATTACACCAAGGTTTTATATAATATGAACAGGGCCGAAAGTGTTTATGGTGCTTTTTTTGAATACACCTTCCACTATCAGGATGTGTTAGCGGTTATTGCAGGCATCCGTGCCGATCAACACAACCAGTTCGGCACTTTTATCACCCCAAGGCTCAATATTAAATACAATATTAACGAAACCCTCACCCTCCGTGGCTCGGCAGGCAAAGGTTATCGCACGGCCAATGTGTTTGCTGAAAATTATTCGCTTATGGCCAGTCAGCGTTTGCTGGTTTTTGTTGAGCCTTTAAAACAGGAAGAAGCCTGGAATTTTGGACTTAACCTCACTAAAGAGTTCAAGATGTTTGGCAATAAAGCAGAAATTGATCTCGAGGGCTATCGTACTAATTTTATAAACCAGGTGATTGTTGACATGGACAGTATGCCACAAATGGCCTTCTTTTATAACCTTCACGGGAAGTCATATTCCAACTGTTACCAGGTTCAGCTTACAGTTGAGCCAATTAAGCAATTTAACGTTCTTCTTGCGTTGCGCAGCAATGATGTGAAGACAACAATTGGTGGCAAACTCAGGGACAAGCCTTTTGTGCCGACTTTCAAGGGGCTGGTCACGTTACAATATTCTACAAAATTTGAGATATGGAAATTTGATATTACCGGGCAATTAAATGGTCCTGCCCGTATCCCTGATACGCAAAAGATGCCCGTCTCTCTGAGGAGGGATTCTCATTCACCAACCTACTTTAATCTTCTTGCTCAAATCACAAAAAAGTACAAACATTTTGATGTTTACCTTGGAGGGGAGAATCTGACTAACTTCACCCAAAATGATCCTATTACAGAAGGATTTGCTCCTTACCATACACATTTTGACACTTCGATGGTGTGGGGGCCACTTGTAGGGACAACAATTTATGCAGGCGTGCGCTTTACAATTAAGTAATGGCTATTGTTGCGGTGTAAAGCTTATGAGTTAACTACCAATTCAGCGTTTTCAAATTTTTCGCAACATTATCTAAAGAGGGGGTAATATCAAAAATGAGGGATGGTTTAAGAAAACAGAGTTTTTTCTCTTTCTTAAACCGTTCCTCGCCACCACCGGTAATATTTAACATAATTACTGCATCTTTCGGCACAGTCCCTTCCCGGGCTGCTTTTATCAATGAAGCTGTGGCAATTGCAGCTGCCGGATGAAGATCGACTCCTTCTGTATCCAAAAACATCTGGTTAGCATCAGAAGCTTCAGAATTGGTCATTTTCACTACATCGCCATCAGTATCAATTAGAGCGTCAAACAACCCGCCAATTATTGAATACGGGGGTTTACGGTTCGAAAGCACTTTAGCATCTATTTCTTCAACATGTTTCCGCGCCTCGGCATCATCATAAGCAAGCATTTCTCTTGATCCGGCCTTCCATGCATTGTAAATCGGGATAAACGGATCGTTCTGCGAAACAACCAATTTCATTTTATGGTTGCCAAACCTTCCATCTTCAATTAGGCGGAGGTTAGCTTCCCAGGCAGCAATAGCACCTGTTCCGCTACCAACAGCCTGAAAATAATAATCGGGGATGCGACCAATGAAAGAGGCTGCAGAAAGTACAGTTGTCCCCATTCCATCGCGGCGGGCTACATTTTTAGCACCACCTTCTGCTATATAACCGTCGCATTTACATGCAAGGTTTGAAAGGTGAATTGCATCGAAATAGTCGCTTCCGGCTCTGGTTATGGCTAATTTAACGCATTCATTTAATGGCTCATCAAACCATAGGGCACTAATATTATCTTCAGGAACACAAAGTAAGAGAGAAATATTATTGTCGGAGCAAACCCTTGCAAAAGCACGGGCAGTATTGCCAGCTGATGCAACCACCAACACCTTGCCCTGTGTTGGGTCGAGGCGTGCACATACCGAAAAAGCTTCCGTTTCCTTAAAAGAGCAGGTACTCATAAAAGCTCCTTTTTCGGGCCAGTAGCCGTTAAAAGTAATGTAAAGATTTGTGAGCCCAAGTGCATCTGCCAGATGAAGGCTACGAAATGTTACCGGTGCCGATGAACCTTTGAGCATTCGCCCGATCGGCAGCCAGGAAGCAAATTTATAGAGTCCAAAAGAGTCATTTCCCAGGGTTAGCTGTTTTTCTTTGTATATGGCTCTTATCAAGGCTGGCTTATCTTCACCGGGCGCCTCCAGTAGCCATCCTGTATCTTCAAATAGCGCACTTGTAGCAAGCGATTGGAGATGATATTTTGTAGTCAATGTAAGTTCTTCCATTCGAGATCCGGTTTTCAACTAAGATAGGCAAAAGTAGCAAATGAGTGGGGATAATTCAAATTGGTCATTGAGAAGGTCAGCGTTCAACGATCGTTCCCTTAACAAAAAGCTTTTTGTTACATTTGCCGCAACGCCAGAATTACTTGAAACACAATTTTAGATTGAAGAACAATAAGACCTTTTCGCGGCTTAATAAATGTGTTCGTGCAGCCTTGCCTGTAGGAATGAAAACGTCGTGGTGGCTGATAAAGATCACTGTGCCGGTTTCGTTTGGTGTTCTTTTGCTGGATTTCTACGGGGTGCTCGATGTGATGGCGAAATATACCGGCCCATTGTTCAAATTAATGGGGCTTCCGGGTGTTTCTGCAATTGTTCTTATCACCAGTGTTTTTACCAATGTTTATTCGGTGGTAGCTGTATTGACTACACTAAACCTCCCAGTGCGCGAAGGCATGATCATCGGCACTATGTGCCTTGTTTCGCATGGGTTTTTAATCGAAACGGCTGTCCTGAAAAGAACCGGATCATCGGTTATCCGAATGCTCCTGTTACGGGTGGTTAGTAGTTTTATCATCGGGTTTTGGCTGAACCTTATGATTCCCGGGGAACCGGCTATAAACTTCATTTCTCCTAACAGATCCCACGGAGAATTGACCAATGTGTTGGTGAATTGGCTAAGAACCATCTCTGGCACTACACTCAAAATCATCATCCTGGTTAATCTCCTTCTTATCCTTCAAAAGATAATGGAAGAATTCGGGCTGATAAAGTGGCTTGAAAAACCTTTGCTGCCTTTGCTAAAATTGATGGGATTGCCAAAAAAGACAACCTTTTCGTGGATTGTTGCCAATGCAATAGGCCTCGCTTATGGATCGGCCATTATGATCAACCTTGTTGATGAGGGAAAGATGAACCAGCAAGAAGCAGATTTACTGAATCATCATATTGCCATATCGCATTCGCAACTAGAAGATCCGCTGCTTTTTCTAACCCTTGGATACACAATTCACTGGTTGATATGGCCAAGGGTAATAATTGCAATTATTGCAGTTTGGCTCAGGAGAGCTGAATTTAGATTTTTCAGTAAAGGGACCAATTTCAAAGAGGAATTACAAAATACCTGAGCGGAGAGATCCAAAGTTAGTTCACCATTTTATATAACAGTTTAATTTCTTCCGCCCACAGCAATTCATCAGGTGTTTCCAAGATAAGCGGCATATCGTCAAACCTGCTATCGTTCATGATTCTCGAAAACAATTCCTGTCCAAGAAATCCTTTTCCAATATTGTCATGACGGTCCACCCGGCTACCTAATTCTTTCTTGGAATCGTTAAGGTGCATACCTTTCAGAAATTTAAAACCAACTATTTCATCAAATTTACTGAAAGTGTCGGAATATCCTGCCGGGGATAAAATGTCATAACCAGCTGTAAACGTGTGGCATGTATCGAGGCAAACGCCAACACGGCTCTTGTCTTCCACGTAGTCAATAATAAACCGGAGCTGTTCAAACCTGAATCCGAGATTACTACCCTGCCCGGCGGTATTCTCTATTACTGCTATTACGCCTTGAGTTTTATCAAGGGCAATATTGATTGATGTGGCGATAGTCTTCAGGCAATCTTCTTCGCTCACTAATTTCAGGTGACTGCCAGGGTGAAAATTCAACCGGTCGAGGCCAAGTTTTTGGCAGCGTTGCATCTCATCAATGAATGCTGTCCGCGATTTTGCCAGTTCTTCTACGCCGGGATGCCCAAGGTTGATCAGGTAACTGTCGTGCGGAAGGATCTGGTTTGGCTGGAATCCAAATTCGATGCAGTTGTTGCGGAATTTAGAGATGTTCTCTTTCGTAAGAGGCGCTGATTGCCATTGCCGTTGGTTTTTGGTAAACAGTGCAAAAGCTTTTGCTCCAATAGCATTCGCGTTAACAGGGGCATTTTCAACGCCGCCTGCGGCACTAACGTGGGCTCCGATGTATTTCATAATGTGTGAATGTTTCCTGATAAACAAAATTAGAAGGAATATTCCTTTCGAAAGGAATATTTTTTGAGACCGCCGAAGATAGAAATACAAAATTGCATAATTCCTTCTCACAGAAGTGCTGAAAGTTTGATTTTTATCTGAATAAGGAAATTATTTGGCATTTCCCAAAGGAACTCATTTACGAAAAAGCCTTTGCTATTGCACAAAACATGGTGGTATTCAGTTGCGCAGAATGGAAATCAGGGTAAATTCTTGTCAGCGTTTTGTTTATAAACAGATTTATATAACTTTGCGGTCCTTTGCCACGATAAATGTTTAAATAGCCATACATATAACTCAACTAAAATGAAGGTTTACAAAACGAACGAAGTGAGGAATATTGCCCTGATCGGAGGGGCAAAAACAGGGAAGACAACTCTTTCCGAATCAATGCTCTTTGAAGGCGGACTTATCAATCGCCGCGGATCAGTTGACGACAAGAATACAGTATCCGACTATCGCGAGATAGAACTTGAGCGACAGAACTCAGTATCATCCACTGTGATGTATGTTGAATATAAGGGCAAGAAAATCAATATAATAGACACTCCCGGTTTTGACGATTTTGTGGGAGAAGTAGTGGCCGCGCTAAAAGTAGTTGATACAGGTATCATGGTGGTTAATGCCCAGAATGGCGTTGAAGTAGGAACCGAGATCAGTTGGAGAAATACTGTAAAAAACAGCACTCCTGTTGTTTTTGCTGTTAATCACCTGGAACACGAAAAATCCAATTTTGAGGAAACCCTCCGTCAATTAAAGACTCAATTTGGCAACCACGTTACGATAGCCCAGTATCCGCTGAATGAAGGACTTGGATTTAACTCCATTGTTGACCTGGTGCAGATGAAACTTTATAAGTATCCTGAAGGAGGTGGCAAACCTGAAATTCTGGATATCCCTGCCGGCGAAATGGATAAAGCTGAAGAGTTACACAACATCCTCATCGAGAAAGCAGCTGAAAGCGATGAAGCTCTTATGGAACTCTTTTTCGAAAATGGCTCGCTCAACGAAGAAGAAATACAGCGCGGAATAAAAGCAGGTCTTATCAGCCGTGGAATATTCCCAATTTTCTGCATTTCAGCAAAACAAAACAAAGGAGTAAGCCGCCTGATGGAATTTATCACCACCACGATTCCGGCACCAAACGAAATGGCAGGTGTTAAAACAGTTGCCGGTAAGGAATTGAAATGCAATCCTGCCGACCCAACTTCTTTATTTGTTTTCAAAACATCTATTGAATCTCACCTGGGCGAAATTTCGTTTTTTAAAGTTTATGCTGGTGAAGTAACCGAAAGCATGGACATGATTAATGGCCGTAACAGTTCAAAGGAACGTATCCCGCAACTTTTCGTTTTTGCAGGAAAGAACCGCGAAAAAGTGGAAAAGATCGTTGCCGGTGATATTGGCGCCACCATTAAGCTGAAATCTACAAATACCAACGATACTCTTAATATCCCTAAGAACGCTGACGATCAGGTTTCGCCTATTGTTTTCCCGGAGCCAAAAATCAGGTTAGCTGTAAAAGCCAAGAGTTCTACTGATGACGAAAAACTCGGAAGCCTCTTGCATGAAATGCACAAAGTAGATCAAACGCTTTTGGTTGGCTACTCCAAAGAGTTAAAACAACTTATCGTTGAAGGCCAGGGAGAACTTCACCTCAATATCGTAAAATGGCATATTGAAACGCTTGATAAAATAGCTATTGAATATATTCTGCCTAAGATCGCTTACCGCGAAACCATTACCAAGTCGGCCAAGGCAATGTACCGTCATAAAAAACAGTCGGGCGGAGCCGGTCAGTTTGGCGAGGTGCATATGATGATTCAACCCTATTCGGAAAATATGCCTGTCCCTACTGACTTCCCTGTCAGGAATAAGGAGGAACATGTTTTGCCCTGGGGCGGAAAAATGGTATTCCACAACTGCGTGGTAGGAGGGGCAATCGATGCCCGTTTTATGCCTGCCATCGTTAAAGGTATTATGGAAAAAATTGAAGAAGGACCTCTCACCGGTTCGTATGCCCGCGACATTGCAGTATACGTTTATGATGGGAAGATGCATCCTGTGGATTCGAATGAAATCTCTTTCAAACTTGCCGGACGTCATGCATTCAGGGAAGCATTCAAGAATGCCGGGCCTAAGATTCTGGAACCAATTTTTGATGTGGAAGTTATAGTTCCTGAAGATAAAATGGGCGATATAATGACCGATCTCCAGGGTCGAAGGGCTGTAATTATGGGTATGGATAGTGAAGGTAATTATCAGAAGATTCGTGCCAAAGTTCCTTTGGCCGAGATGAACCGCTATTCAACAGCAATAAGTTCATTAACAAGCGGGCGGGCCACCTATACGCTCCGTTTTGCTGAATATACTCAGGTGCCAGGCGATGTTCAGACAATATTGCTTAAAACTTACGAAGAACAAGAGAAAGACGAAGAATAGCAACCGAAATTCTTGTCAGATAATAAACCCGGACTTAAAACAGCCCGGGTTTTTATTTGTCTTTTTATCGGAAGAGAAATGAAAGATGGGTATAATTGATTTTTGTTACTTATGCCTGCATATTGCTCAATAGCATTTGGTAATCAGTTTCGGTAAGGCGATAATTTGAGCCATTTACATTATTTTTAACCAGGCAGGAAATAATCTTTCCAGTTTCTGAATTTAAAATTCCAGCGTCTGAAAGCCTCACCGGGCAACTGATTTTCCTGAAAAAATCCTCAAATCCTTTTATTGTTTTATCAACATCAGCAGTTCCAAAAAGGTTTGTTCCAAGTTTGCTGATGCGTTCAGCCGCTTTTTCCCGGTGGAGCTTCATCCATGCAGGGTAAGCAATTGTAAGCGAAGCACCATGAGGAGTATCATATAACAGCGATAAAATATGCCCGATACCATGCACACCCCAGTCCCCATTCACTTTTCCCTGGGTTGTAAGCCCGTTAAGTGCCATGGTGGCATCATACATAATTTTTGCCCGAAGGTCATAATCTGTGAGATTATCAAGTAATTGCGGGCCATGTTCCATTGCATCACCGATTATAGCAAAAATAAACCGGTCTGAAAGCGGGCAGTCACCTTTTCCAAAGTAGGCTTCAAGACAGTGTGCAATCAGATCGGCAACGCCATAAGCCGTATAATCCTTAGGTACGGTAATCGTGAGCGTGGGATCGAGAAACGAGTGCTTTGGATAGCAAAGTGGATGGCCATATCCCTCCTTTTGACCGGTAGCAAGATTCTGCAATACTGCAAAAGGGTTCATTTCTGTTCCTGTTGCAGCCAGTGTGAGTATTGCAACTAATGGTACGGCTGTTTTGGGGATAGCTCTTCGTGTATAAAAGTTCCAGGCCGGATGCCCGACCGGAATTGTTATTGAAATAATTTTTGCCGAATCGATAACACTGCCACCACCTATAGCTATAATAAGGTCTGTATTGTGGGCTCTTGCCAATGCAGCGGCATTCTCAACATCTTCAACAAGGGGATTCGGTTTTATACCTCCAAATTCGGCAACATGAGCTCCGGAAGCCACAAGCTGCCCCATTACGTTGTCAAAGAGGCCACTGCGTTTTACCGAACCTTTGCCATAGACAATTAAAACATTGCGGCCCTTCAGGTCGAGTGTTTTGGCCAGATTATCTACTACACCTTTTCCAAAATGAAGGGCGGTAGTGTTGTTAGAAATAAAATTTTCCATGATTGCAATTTGAATGTTTCACCAAAGTTAACAAACAAATTACTGGTTCGTTCATTTGATAGATAGTTGTATCCGATAAAATTACCGGCACTGAAATTTCCATCAATGTAAGAAAGATCAAATTTCAGTACTTTTGGCGGGCGGAACAAAGCATTTAGGATTCCTGGTTCAAGAAGCGGATATGGCTAAATCGAAATTTTATGTAGTCTGGAAAGGGCGAAAACCTGGCATCTACAACTCCTGGGCCGAGTGCTTAAAACAAGTTCATACGTTTCCTGCTGCCAGGTATAAGTCTTTCAATACCCAGGCAGAAGCAGTAACAGCTTTTGCATCTGCACCAGCCCGATTTGTTGCACCAGGTAGTATATCAAAACCATTTAGTAAAGGAAAAATTGGAATTGGCAAGCCAATGACAGAGTGCATTTGTGTGGATGCGGCTTGCTCGGGGAATCCGGGGAAACTTGAATACCGGGGAGTAGATTACCTTTCGGGTGATGAATTATTCCATATGGGACCTTACCCGGAAGGCACAGTTAATATTGGTGAATTCCTTGCAATTGTGCATGGCCTTGCCTGGCTTAAACAGCGTAACCTGAATTTACCGGTATATTCCGATTCCCGAAATGGCATCAAGTGGGTGCTTGATAAAAATATCCGGACCACACTCCTCCGTACTCAAAAGAACGAATCTCTGTTCCAAATGGTTGACAGGGCACTGATATGGCTAAATACGAATACATGGGAAAACCCTCTTCTTAAATGGGAAACTGCTGCGTGGGGCGAAATTCCTGCAGATTTTGGACGTAAATAGTATTTTTTATTTGCCTGAGGCCCAAAGCAGAATGAATCAAAACCAGTTAAACCTGGTAAAACATAGCCTGAAATAAATCAGGCTCTCCGCTATTGCAAGTCGAATTTCATCGACTTTTTCTGCTTCTTGTAGTATTTTATTCCTTCTTCATTGCTAATACCATGGATAAAATTTTCGAACATCACTTCGAAAAGTGTGGCAAATGAAAATTTATCAGGTGGAAAAAAGTCAGGGTTGTGCAGGTCGATAAGGCGGCTGATATACAGGCGGGCAATAAGTTCGATGCTAAGGTCGTCGCGATACATTCCTTGTCGTATCCCTTTTTCTATATTTATCTTAATTTTCCCGAAGATAAACTCGATGCGTAATTCGAAGTGGCGATGATAAATTTCAGGATAGTATTTCTTGAGTTCTACGCTAATACTGGGTGTAAGGCTTGTGAAACGGGTGGCCATTTCCTTGCTTACGGTGAGGAGAATATCAATGGCATTCACATCTACAAAGTTATACTCGTCGAAAATGGTCATGAAACTGTCGCGCTCAAATTCCAGTACTTTTTCCACAAGATCAGCTTCATTCTTAAAGTATTTAGACATAGTCGCCAGTGGGATGTTCAACTGTTCAGAAATCTGCCCAAGCGAAACATCCTTAATGCCATGATTAAGTGCGAGTTCGCGCACACTTACCATTATATCCCGCAGTTTGTCGTCCATGAAAAAATTGTAAGGGTAAATTCTAAATTGACTTTGGTATTTGTAAAAGTATAAAATAATTCAAAACGAAACGAAAAAAGGGGAGGAGGCACGCAGGGGCGACGCATTATAAATTAAGTACTTTAAAAAACACACGCCGGAGTCCAACCAGCCAGCAGTCTTTTGCTTTTAGGCTAATACTTGGATTCCTCTTTTTAAGCAGGTTTAATGCTAACCTATTGATTAAATAGAAATTAGACACAGTAATTCCAGCTTTTTTACGATAGCCATCTTCAATAAAAGCCACATGCAAACTCCAATGTACCTTGTTTTCAAC
>CAZEDO010000047.1:19102-26557 GCA_964511085.1 uncultured Lentimicrobiaceae bacterium | reverse complement strand
GTATCTGACTACGGATCAGAAGGTTCCAGGTTTGAATCCTGGCGGGGTCACTTATAAAATTTATAACCATTTGTAAACTAATACTTTATAAATGGTTATTTTGTTATTACACACAAAAATACACACGCTTTCGGCAATAGAGGCTTAAAAAACGCCTCCCTCCCTCCCTATTTAAGTAATGCGTTACCGGATTGTAATATAGTGGTAAGGAGAGCAACTTCTTTATGATGATTAAATGATAAATCTTTGTTACGTAACAAAGATGTACTTATTTTTGAACAGGCATAAAAAAAAGGCCGGGATTGCTCCCAGCCTTACTGTCAACTTTTCAAATGTGCGGGTTTGATCCGCTGACAATTTTATCTACCTTCTTTTTCTAATCCTTCAGCTACTTTATTACGCTCGTAACTGTCAAACTCTATAAAGCTATTGAAAGGGATTACCTCAGCGCCCAGCTCTCTCAAAATTTCTATTGTTTTATAGAAACAGGCTTCGCCCTGTAGGCTGTAGGCTGCCCGGTGTGCCATAAATGATTTATGGAAATATTCAGGTGTTTCGTAACGTGTTTTATCTGTTGTCATTTGTTTGGGGTTTTTATGCTGGGGTTAAACGGTGTTTTGGTTGTGGTGTATAGCCCCGCAGATATGCTGAATATTTGCGATAATCCTCAAAAGACTTAAACACACCAGGATTTACCCGGTTACATCCTTCAAATGCCTCATTCTCGGAATATGTTGCCAAATAACTTTTGAAATTTTCGTGAAATATTGCCTTTGCATGTTCGGGGCTGCCAATGCTGTACATGATTGATTGCATAAATTCATTTTCAATCCGCTCATGTTCTTCTTCTGCTTCAATCCGCTTTTTTTCACTCGCTTCAAATGCTTTAAATTCTTGTAAAGTACTGAAGGGCATATCCCACCCCCGGAATTTTGCACCTTCCATAAAGGCGTCAAAAGCGGTCTGCTCTGTGCATTGGTGCCTGTAAATCGTTCGGTCAATGTTGGCTCTCCAGCTTATTGCTGAAAAATTGTCTGTTTTCATGTTTTTGTTTTTTTAGTGATTGTTAATTGATATTAATTTTAATTTGCGGGTGCAGTATGATGATGTGTGTTGTTCCTGAATTTTAGCGCTGGTCTGCTCATATGCCGGATATGTAACCGGACCTACATCTCCAATTTTTTTAAATTTTGTAATTGTTCGCAGTTTTTTACCGTTAGGCAAACGGATCCAGGTATCTTCAGCAACATTAAATGTAAATGAACTGCCGGAAATATCGCCCCGCTTAATCATTTCGTAAACATTGCGCCCGGTGCTTGTATTCGGTAAATCAATAGAATACTCCAATCCTGTATCTGTTTTGAGTAGTCGAAGCGTGCCAGACTTAATACTGCCTAATATCTTGTTGGGATCGTGATTGAATAACGCCCGGACATTATATGTCAATAATTTATCTGTGACTGCTTCAGGCTTTATCAATTCGTAAAAACGCCCGGTCCAGGTTTGCTGATTGAAAACTATTGCAATGCCTCTAATAATCATGGATCCATCGTTAAGGGGTGCGGGTGTGTTGTGGTTTCTGGTTTCCATAATTATTAATTTATAAATTCATCTAATTTTGATCGCTTCTGTTCCTGCGAAGGCTGCCTGTCACCGGGTAATAATTTTAGTTTTGTGGCTAATTTTAAAGCCTGTGAACTGTTTTGCCGGGCTAATCGGCTACAGTTAGTAAACGCCCTATCTGCTTCAAGCGTTCCTGCTTCAAATAGCTTTTTTTCTATCTCGGTGGCACGTTGCTGCCAATGGTTACTCTGAGATAAGTAATAACTGTAATCTGCAACTATTTGCACCGTTTCAGCGTTTAAATTGCCGGCCATATTTAGACTCTTTGCTGTTGCATAGTATATTTCCTGTGCCTGCACCGATAAGTGCGCTGGTGCCTCTGGAATGTCAGAAAATTGGCTAATTACGTTTGAATCGGTGGTTTTGTCCCTGTCTTTTCGATAGGTTCCTGTGGCAATTTTTAATTCTTTTGGTGTTTTTTTCATCTCTGTTTTTGTTAGTAACATCCTTATTTTTTCATTGACATTTTGTGCGTTAAGTTATACCGACGGTGTTTAGACATATAACTGTAAGGATTTTTGTACCCCCCGCCTATATGTGTTCGCCAATCCATATAAGTAGAAAGGCAAAGGCTAATGCAAGTAAAATAATGTTGAAGGCTGAAGGTTTCTTTTTCATTTTAGTTGTAGTTTGTGTGCTTAACAGATGTTTAGTTTTATTTATGGTTCCCGTATATTCCTGTACTTAACAATAATTAGTATTTAATTCATTAATATACAACTGTTTATCCTGTCTTTAGCTTAACATTTGCTTAACATTCGTTTTTCTATTTGTTAAGTAAATGTTAAGTAATAATTTTATAATAATATATATATCAATAAGTTATAAGTTTAATTTGTTAAGCGTGGAAAAGTATCGGGAGCGGTTAATAATTGATTGATCGCTGAACGGCTGCACCCGAATATTTCGGCAATTCGTACCTGAGAAATTCCGGCTTTTGCCATCGCTTTTATCTCATCCATAAATTCACTTGGCTTCTTTTTCTCTGTTGTATTTGCGTGTCGCATTTGCACCAGATCAATAGGCTGCAAACTGACAAATGAAAATCCTGTACCGTCCCGGTGGTGTTCGCCCCTGCTCAGTACCGGGACTATGTCAGTCCATGCCTCTTTTTGTTTGGTCTTTGCGTGCTTCAGGAAAAACAGACCGTTGTTTGTTTTATCTAAGTAGAATATTTCAGTAAAAAAGTTTGCAATATGTGCTGATCCGTAATAACTGTTTTCGGTAATTGCAATATTTTGTAATGATTTAACGGTATGTCCGATAATCAAAAAACTGGCTCCAGTCTTTTGCCTGATCCGCCTGAAGGTATCAATTACAATACTAACCTGATCCGCTTTAAGTAAATCCGGGCAAACCTTTGTCAGGTTGTCGATAATAACCAGATCGGCATTTGTGCTGATCGCTGCCTCTTCAATCTTTTGCAGTAAAGTTGCACCGTAAACGGCTGTAGCCTGTGGATTTTCATGTAATACTTTCAAGTTGCTATTAAGTAGCTTATTATCGTAATACTGCCATGCTACAGCGTGCCGGTCTGTTAAATCTTTAGCATCAAGTTCAAACTCGCCTAACAATACCTTCATCGGGGGGCATTCGTTCTGAAAGCAAAGGACATTATCAAAGCTGTTGCCTGTTGCTGCATTTAGAGCAATTTGAAAGGCTAAAAAACTTTTCCCGTAATTTGTATTTGAATAAAGTAGTGTATTTGTTTGCTGCCTTAAAAAGTCGCCAAATATCCGTAGTCGTGCGGGTTCATTCGCCCCGGCCTCGAAAACTTCGCTAATTGATCGGGTTTGGAAGTAGTCCGGCTGCTTTGTCCCTTGTAACGGTTGATTGTACGTCTGTGGCTGTTGTATGTAAGTCTGTGGCTTTGTTTCCTGTTCAAAGGGTGCAATACCATGTAAGCCAGTATTATTGTAAATGCTTTTTACAGTTGCCCGTATTTCGCCCTCTGTGAATCCTGGCTCTGCATATTGCAATAGGTTGTCCAGTGCTTCTGCTTCTGTCACGCCCGAACGGTTAAACGCCCCGCAAAGTTCAGATACATACTTATTCCGGTTGCCGTTAACAAAAGGATAATTTTTATTTGCCCATGTAGTTAAATTGGCAATAATTTGCGATTGATCGGTTATAATTACTTTGCGTTCCTTTGGTTGCTGAAGTTCTGAGAATGTGTCGATAAACGCCCGGCCTAATATATCCGGTGTTTCTGACATGAAAACTTCAGGATCAAAAGGGAGAAAACAAGCCCGGCTCTCATCCTTACATTTTTCGTCAATTTCGGTGTTAAACTCACTTCTGAAAAAGTTTTGAAAGGCTGTAAAATATTGCTCATGTGTACCCTCTGTAATGTCAATTTTAAAGATAATTTTTAGGCCGTCACCTGAAGGACTGATAAACATTAAAGCAGGGGTGTAAATGGCTAATAATAGCACTATAAAGGCCCGTATCGCTTCGCTGTTGCCGATATGGTCTATATCAATACAGAAGTACCATGAGTGCTGTATTAAGGCTGCGTTTGCCCTATGTTTGAATGTACCTGAAAAAGTGGCATAATCAAACATTTTTGGCTTGTAACTGTCCCGCCCCTCTTTGGAATATGTCCGTAATTTATCAGTGATAAATTTGTATTTGTCCGATTTGATTAACTGATAAATACCTTCAATGCCTAAGCTTTCAAAAGGCAATATATTACTGATAGGTGCCTTATATATTGATATTTGATTCATGCCGCACAGCTTCTAAGTTTGACAATTAAATTGATTTAAATAGGTGGCCTAATTTATTTTCCATTTGTTGCTTTTCTGCCCCTTTTATTAATGTTAACGCCTTTCAAATCTTGCAAAACTTGGTCGTAATCAAACAGTACTAATTTGCCATCCTGAAAAAAACGAATGTTGCCAGATTTTTTTAATTGAAATGCTTTTGCAACTGAACAATTCAGCGCCTCGGCTAAACCATTAATGCCTCGTATTGCCGGCCGGGGTGCTTTTACTTCTTTTTTCAGTTCCTCGGCAATAGCCGAACGAATCATGTCTATAAGTTCAGATTTTGGAATAATTACCATGTCATTCATGTTGTCGTATTGTTTTTTGGTGAAACAAATGTACAACAGAAAATAATTATATGTTATTCTAAATCAACATATTGCGTTATCTAAACAAGGGTAACAAGGGTAACAAAAAGCATAAAAAAAAGCCTGAAACAAGGTGTTCAGGCTGTCAGATAGGGGTAACAAAAAATGTTATTTTAATGCTGCATTAATTAACTCTTTTATAATTTTATTTACAATCCGCTTTGTACTTTGGCTGTCGTATTCTTTAACAGTTTTGAATAATTTATTTATTAATAATGGTTCTGGTGTTTCCCCTGTCAATATATAAACTAATGTAGCTAACTGCGGGTTGCTTCCTTTCCAGTGGATTTTTTCCGGCAAAGTTGCACCCTGGAAGGCTCCGACAAAGTTTGTTTCATTAACTGATTGGTGAAGTTTTCCCAACTTCATTAATTTACTATAAATGAATTGCAGGTCAACTGTTTTATATTTATCTAAACATTGTAATCCTTTCAGTTTCGCACTCTCATCGTTTGTGTTATTTTTTTGTTCCTTTCTCCATTGCCTCTCTATTGCCATGCTGACATTAAGCTGAGCATCTTCAATATTTGTTTTTAGCCGTTCAAGTTCTGAAAACATTACATTCATTTTTTTACCGCTTTCACCTATTATTGTAGTTTGAAAATCTACTCCGGCTGGCCAGTCAATAATATGTTTGTTGTAAGATTTTGCCTTTGCAAGTTCATAACTGATCGGATCAATATACTTTTTAAGTTCCCTTAGTAGCTTATCATAAAAAGATACTCCGTATTCGCTTTTCTTTTGTTCCAGCATTAAATATTCAATTCTCTCATTGTCCGGCAATTCCAATGCCTCGATTAATATTTTATTTGTTTCCATCTTATTCAAGGTTTTTAAGTGCGTTTATCTTTAGTTCATCATTAACTGCATAGTACCGCTCAAAGGCTTTAGAGTCCTTTACATGGCCTGTCATTGCTGTTATAGTACTTCTATCCACTTTGCCGTATAAGTTGCCTATGAACGTCCTTCTGCCTAAATGCGAACTGGCTATGTCGCACAATTTTACCGCCTCTTCATTTCGGGTCAATGGGTTTAGTCGGATAACAGTTCTATTAAGTTTAACTTTATCACTTTTGAATAAATCCTTAAGGCTGTCGTTGTATTTTTGCTGAGAAATAAACGGTAATAATCTGCCATCGGGTAAACTGTAACGCTCAATTATTTCCTTTGCTCTGGCTGTCAATGGAACTGAAACTGTCACCTCTTTATTATCCTTTGTTTTGCGTGGCACAAAATGAATAAAACCATTTACTACATTATCAGTTTTCAACTCAATTAAATCACCTACCCGGCACCCGATTAAACATTGCAGTAAAAAAATATCTCTGATACGCCTTAACCGTTCATCTGTCAATTCAGCATTATACAAAACATCCATTTCCGGCTTTGTCAAAAAGATAGGATCACCGTATAATTCAGCATCAATAGGGTATCCCTCAAACGGGTAATGCAATTTTGTTAATTCCTTTTTACTCCAATTCCAAAAGGCTCTAAATTTTTTCAATTGCCCTGAAACTGTATTTTTACTTTTTGGCTTTTCTTTATCAGTTAACAGATACTTTTCAAACTTTCTCAGCTTTTCATGTGTAACTGCTTCAAATGTTAACTTAGGATCAAAGGCTTTGAGGTGATTCAATGTAACAATAATTTGCTTTCGTCTGGCCGGTGAAACTTTCACCTCTTTGGAGTAACGGTCGTACATATGCCAGAATGAAATATTTTTTTTAAGGACTAATTCACCTTCTGTGGTGCCAGCTTCTAACTTTTGTACTTTGCTGAATATCTCATCCAGAAAAGTTACAACTTCCGCTTTAGTTGGTGGCAATTTAGTATCGAACAGTACACTCCCTATATTACCATCAACTTTATTGAGTAATCTGTTAACCTGAATTGCTGAAACTTGCTGTTTGCCTTCGTAGGCTTTGCACCCATTAATAACTCGGTGGCCTTCAATATCCCAATTATCCATTATCCATTGCTGGTTATAAATCCAGTTCTCGGTGCTTAATCGGAATCCGGTGTAATACCGTAGTCGCACCCCTGAATAATTAACATCAATGTTTATAGGTGCAAAGGGTTTCTTTTCCCGGCGTGCCTCAATCAGAAATTTAACTGTGTATTTCATGGCCTTTTAAATTATACACACAAAAGTACACACACTTTAATTAAATAACAAGAAATATTAATAAATAATCATTTATAATGAAAGTATTGATTATCAGTTTATTTAAAGTATAATTTAAGATAATATTTTTCTACTCATAACAAGGCTTATTACCCTGGCGGGGTCACTACAAAGACAAGGCTTTCAGGCTGTTTTAGCTTGTTAGCCTTGTTTGCTTATGAAACAACTTATGAAACAATTGGCTTTTTTTGCCTGTTTTCAGGCTGTTTTGTAGTTGCCACTTTACCGGATCAATCCATATAAAACAGAAAGACCGGCATACGCTTACCGGTCTTCTGCAACTTAAACAAATCAACGTTTTTACCTGGATTATAAAAACGCTATCAACGTGCCAATGGAATAACACGCTAATCTCTTTACCGTAATTTCAGCAAATCCACTACAAGGAAAGTCTTTCCCAGTCCAACGGTTGATTTTTCTACAGTCGAAACGTGTCCGTTAATAACTTCTGCCAGTTTGTTGTGAAATTCCGGATCGGCTGCAAATCCCAGCGTAATATCAATTTTCAGGC
>CAZEDO010000047.1:0-19002 GCA_964511085.1 uncultured Lentimicrobiaceae bacterium | reverse complement strand
CCCCGCTAAGCGTAGTCTGCGACTACGCTTGCAGAAATAGCGGTCTCTGACCGCTTCATAATTCCTATCTTTCATAAAAGCAGCTTCAACAACCTGAATTAAGCAATATCTGACCGCTTCACAATAACAATCTATTCTTAGATCAAGATTCGTCTGCTTTATAAAACAACTATATCGGATACACTAAGCCAAATAATATTGCAATGACAAAGAGCTTTTTGTAATTTAGCACTATATGTCAACCGGATATCAGATAAAGGATCAGGAGGCTTTGCACTATCTTACGTTGCAGGTGGTAGATTGGATAGATATATTTACACGTAAAGCTTACCGCGATCTTGTGCTGGAAAGCATAAGCTATTGCCGGCAAAACAAAGGATTGCAGGTATTCGGATATGTGATCATGTCCAATCATATTCATCTGATCTGCAACAGTCAGGATGGAAAACTAAGCGACACGATAAGGGATTTAAAGAAATTCACCAGCCGCAAACTTATTGAAGCCATACAAACCGGAAATGAAAGCCGCAAAGAATGGATGCTTGACCGTTTTGGGTTTACTGGCCGTAAGAATAGCCGTAACCAGGATTTCCAGTTAAGGACTCACGAGAACCACGCGATTGTGCTTTACAGCAATCCTTTCATACATGAAAAATTAACATATCTGCATAATAATCCCGTAAGAGCAGGCATAGTTGAACATCCGGAAGAATATCTGTATTCAAGTGCCAGAAACTATGCTGATATGCCCGGGTTGCTGGAAATATTCAGGCTATCGCTTCCTTTGCTTACTCGTTGAAAATATGGAATAGCAGGCGGTCAGGAGACCGCCATCCTGGAAAGCGTAGTTTTGAAACTACGCTTAGCGCTGCACAATTCTACGCTTAGCGGGGGATTAACTTCTGAGACCTTTTTTATTTTATGAAATTATCCGCGTTTGTTTTATCTTGTAAAGGTATAGATAGCGATGTCGAAGCACTTGTTCTATACCAAACTGCAAACTTATTGTGTGTCTTGCAAAGTTAACCCCGGCAAGTTAATTACGTTAACTAAAAAAAACTTCAAATATATTACTCCATCAAACACTTTGTTTAAGGTAATCTACCGCATATTATGAAACACATTCGTTACATCTTCATCGTCCTCCATCCTTTCCAGCAATTTTTCAACATCTGCCCGTTGCTTGTCGGTTAATGTCTTGGTATCATTAGGGATACGTTCAAACGCAAAGGATTTTATATCAAACTTATTTTCTTCGAGGTATTTTTGGATTGGTCCAAAATTGGAGAATTCAGCATAAATGATCACTTCACCTTCGTCAAGAAATACTTCATCAACACCATAATCAATCATCTCAAGTTCAAGGTCCTCCAAATCCAAACCTTCTTTATTGGAAACCCTGAATGTGCATTTACGGTCGAAAAGAAAATCAGTCATTCCGGTTGTGCCCAGGCTGCCACCATTCCGGGTGAAATAGCTTCGTACATTGGCAACAGTGCGGGTTGTGTTATCAGTAGCCGTTTCCACAACTACAGCTATACCATGAGGGGCATATCCCTCGTAAATAACTTCTTTATAATCTGTTGAATCTTTTGAAACTGCCCGCTTTATGGCACGGTCAATATTATCCTTGGGCATGTTTTCGCTCCGTGCGGTCTGGATTAATAAACGAAGTTTTGGATTCAAAGCTGGGTCAGGACCACCTGATTTTACCGAAATTTCGATATCCTTGCCTAACTTCGTAAATACCCGGGCCATGTTGCCCCATCGCTTCATTTTCCTTGCTTTGCGAAATTCAAATGCTCTTCCCATAAGTCATGTGTTTAATTCTGTAGATGTCCAGATCGCTAGTTTATTTCTGTTATTGATGCAAAATTACTCCGATTCCCAGAATTTGAAAATGCAAATTGTAAGAAAAGAAAAGGACAATTGTCTTACGTAATCAAGCGTGAGTCTGCTCCGAAAAGTTTTTTTTTGCCACAAAAGCACCAAAACTCAAAGTTTAACTAAGAAATACTGGCTGAATATCAATACTTTGTGCGACCTGGAGACTTGGTGTCTTGGTGGCATTTCTTTATTTTATAGTTTTCGGAGTGGCCTCAAGTAAGGATTCTTAACTGGTAATGAAGCCAGAATCGAGAAGAATATTCAAATTCTGACTCCTGCATTCTGTATTCTCCTTAGAAATAAAGTAAAAAAAAGACAGCAAGCCTGCCTGACGGCAGTCAGGTTGCGGGAAATAAACCCAAAGAAAAATCAGATGATCTGCCTACATTTGCCCCTAAAAACGCTAATATCATTATGGAACTATCCTGGATAAAAGAACTCCCTTTTGCAATAACCGTATGTGATAAAGAAGGTAAGATTCTGGAAATGAATGACAAATCGGTTAAGACCTTTGAAAAATATGGAGGTGCTGAACTTATTGGTCAAAACCTGTTCATTTGTCATCCCGGTGAATCCGGCGAAAAACTGGCGGCCTTACTTAGTTCCGGCAAGACAAACTGCTATACGATTGAAAAAACCGATATCCGGAAAATGATCTACCAATCGCCCTGGTTCCGGGATGGAGAATATATGGGTTTTGTGGAATTATCGCTCGAACTCCCTGCTGAAGTTCCTCATTTTATACGATCCTGATTTAACTGTCGATATCCTGGTATCCCGATCTTTCAGCCTTTTTTAAAGCCAAAAGGGATTTATCCTTCAACCGCCGCTCTTTCGATGATTTGGATGGCCTTGTAGCCTTTCTTTTAACCGGTATTTCAAATGCTTTTGAAATAATAAGCCTGAATCGTTCAATTACAGCTTTTTTATTTGCTAATTGAGTCCTCTCCTTTTGTGAAGTGATCTGCAAAATGCCATGCAACGAAACACGGCCACCAAGTTTTGCTATTAGCCATTCTTTCTGCTCATTGTTAAGCACACCCGAAATCCCGATATCAAAGCGCAGAGACACCTTGGTATTCACTTTGTTCACATTCTGACCGCCTTTACCGCTACTTCGTGAAGCAATAAATACACATTCATTTAGCAGAAGGTCGGGCTTGGGTAAGGAATTAGCTTCCATAATTAGTTACGTACAAAAATCGCAGCAGCGAAAGTAATCTATTCGTTGTTATCTGAAAAAGAATTCACCGGGGCCAACACCTACCGTCACTGAATTGATCATTGTCCCATCCGCCGGGTTGAAGCGGTAAACATATCCCTCCTGCTGGAAACCGGCAGGATCTGTGGCGAAAATATGATTTGAAACCGGGTCGCAACCCAGGTTATAGAAGTTACCGCTTACTACAAGAACAGAGTACTCATATATATTGGAAGAAATATCCATTTGATAAATGCCTCCTGAATACAAAAAATACAAAACTGTTCCTTCCCTGTTTATTGCCAGTTTTTCGGGATGATTATCAGTACCCGGGAATATGATATCTTTCCCGATAATATGCGAATCCGGATTGATCATCATGAGATGCCCTTCAGAGTCATCAGCACCAGGCCAACCATTGAATCCTTTTCCGGAACACATGACCCAGATTCTCCCTCCTGCATCTTTTACAATCCCGGTTGGCCGTTTAGCAACCTGAATAGTTTGAATGGCAATGTCGTTTCTGCAATCAATCAGGGTAATTGTGCTGTCAACGCCCCAGCCACCACCGTTTATTGCGTATACTTCATCTCCTGACAAAACCATTTTCTCAGGTCCGGAAGCTGTTGGAATTGTTTTGGATATTGACAAATCCTGAAGGTTAATGACTGCTATTTTATCCGGCCAATCACTTACATACCCTTTGGTGCTGTCTATTCCAAGGAAGTAACGCGGCGAATTCAACCCTGCAATCGTTCCAGTGGATTTAAAAGTTCCGGCATTTACAACCTCCACTTTTCCACTGTTATTAACAACTATATAAGCCAGTGAATCATATACTTCAATTGATTGAACAACGCTACCTAGCGGGACACCATTCGCCAGGCTGAAAATGTCATTCTGAACCAGTCCGGTTATGCGATTATAGAAGCTAACAGATCCTGATCCTGAAGGGAACTGCCCTTCATTACTAATGAAAACGCCTTCTGCATAAGGAAGTTTTCCAACTATCTCAGGTTCTATAACTGAAGGGGAATCTTTTTTGCATCCTGTAATCAGAAACATTGCAAATATGAACCAGACAAAGAGTAAGCGTAGAAGAATTCTCATAGAACGAAAAATTGAATTACAGAATAAAGTTTATAATTAAGCGGAAAGATCTGCCTGGGACAGCATAATATTGAATTGCCTGATACCTGGTGTCGAATAAATTGCGGATTTCTGCCTGTAGGTTGATAGTCGTTTTTTTAAAAGTTAAGCTGCTGCCGGCAGCAAAACTTCCGAGAGTATAACCTTCCAGGAATGTAGAATTATCCTTTAGAATAAAACGCTTACCAGTTAATGACTGCTCCCAGTCAATAAAAAAACTACCGCGATCTATCCGGAAGCCGGCTATAGCAGTGTGAAGTGGAATATATGTCATCTGATTTCCTTTAACTGGCTCCATTCCTGCTTCATTTTTATTAAAATTTGAAGATGTATAGCTATAAGCTGCGTGGATTTTTCCTTCAAACTTTCTGAATTTTACTCCAAATTTTGAAGTAAATTCCAGTCCCTGGCTCACTACCTCCTGAATGTTTTCCGGTGACCAATAAATGCCTGAGGCAGGTGTCCAGAGAATTAGGTCTTTTATTAAGGAATTATATACTGTAATTCCTAAGCCAGCCTGCCAGTTTCTAATGGCATTGCTCGTTTGCCAGTTGATCCCTGCTTCACCACTCCTGCTGGTTTCAGGTTTCAGGTTTTCGTTGCCACCAGGTTGCCAGAATCTGTCGTTGAGCGTTGGCACCCTGAAATTGTATGAAAAATGGAGTTTCGCCGAAAAATTCTTACTCAGCCGGCCTTCTGCACCAAACGATGGATAGAATGGCACTTTGAAACCTTGACACCATTCTTTACGCACCGAAAAGGTCGCAACCCAACCAGGTAAAGGAAGCACCTGCTGTACTGAACCAACTACGCTCTCTGCTGATTGAATCTTGTCACCAGAATAGGCATATATACTGGCATTATCCCGCGAAGCACTACCGGCAAATCCGATCAGTGTTTTTGCGCCTGCCTGCCATTGGTACTCACCTTCAACAATGCCGGAAAGTGTTCTATAATGTGCATCAATTAATAGTTGTGGATTCAAGTATTGCATATTTTCGACGAGCAACGATGAACGGATGATGAGGATATTACCCGGATGCAGGAGTTCCCATTTGATATAAGTCCGTGTCGATTGATCCTTTTGATGCTCTTTGCCTGGAGAAGAAATCATGGAGGACGGTAGGTCACGGTCGCTGTTAAGCCACCATAAACCTGCACTAAGCGTAGAATTCCGGCTGGTTTTAATGTCAATTTGTTGAAAAATATTATTGTTTCTCAGAGAAGCGTTTTGCTGATGTACATGCTGATTATAAGAATTGATATAAGGAAAATTATTTTTTTGGCTGTTAAATGATACTCCTCCTTCCCATGCTATATTTCTTCCTCCGCAGGATGCTTTTATATTCCCGGTATATTCTTGAGAGCTTCCAATTCCGGATGATATTTTCAATTTTAAAGGACTTGAAAAGTGTGCACAATTCTCAAGGTGCAATCCTCCACCAACGTTGCCGCTACCGAAAATGGCGCTTGAACCGCCATATTGCAATGCAACTGTCTCGAAAAAAAACAATGGAACAAGCGAAATATCAGTCATTCCTATGTTTGGTTGGTTAATGTTAACGCCATTCCAATATACACCAGCATGCGTAGCCAATGTTCCACGAATTGACAAGGTTGCCAGCCCTCCCTGTCCATATGTTTTGACATAAACCGCTGTTTGCGAAGCCAGCAATGTAGCTGCATTGTCCGAACGGAAATTATCGAGGGTGGTGCTATCAAAGGAAATAATTTTCAGTCCATTCGTATAAATAGTTAACCTGTCGGACTCGATAGTCACACTTTGCAGCAGATGAACAGAATCGGAAACTTGTGCATTTGCTTGTCGGTTTTTCAATACCACAATAGTAACAAGTGCAAAAAACCAGAGCGCCTTTCTGGTATTGCTTGAAATAGTATTGAATAATCGATTCACAATCTGTTTATTACCGAAATAATGCTTTCAATAAATCAACACAACAGGAAAGCAAACAGAGGAATAAAACAGTAACAGGTTTTACTCGTAGCTTTTTACCCGAAAGCGTTGAATAGTCGTGCAAAGGCAGGTCTTCTGACTTGTTCCCCTTTCCGAAGGCCTTCCCATCTCTGTTGATAATTATCATTAGGAGACAGTGGCGAAGATGATCGGAAAGGCTCAAGGAACTTACAGCAGCGGGACTGTTCAGGACTTACACCTGATTCCCTATTATGGCATCACCGGGAAACCGGATAGCGCACCATTGCTTGACAAAGATATATCAATTTCTATTGTATTTTCGCACGCTGTTCATATTAATACCTAAATTTGAATCCTCACTGAGAACAGGAAAACCTGTAAAACCACCTGAAGTGGGAACATTTGGCTTAGTCCGGAGGTTGAAATTTGACCGGTTGTCGCTTTAAAAAATTGAAAATGTCCATATTGAAAAGAAGAAAATTGCCGGCCTGGAGAAGCACTGATCGTTATTACTTTAAAATTACAGGTTTACTGATTTTATCAGGACTATTATCCTCTTGCCATGTTGGGAGGTTTTTCATCTACAATTTTGCCGATGTGAATGATTACCGGAAGTTTCCTTCCCTGCCGGTGGAAAATGAGTCAACAACTTTCAGTTTTATTGAACCATCAAAAGAAATTTTGCCTGCCCTTCCTTCAGGTTACGCGGATGGAACGAAATACCAGGAGTTTAATACTTTTCTAGAGGATCATAAAACAACGTCTTTTCTTATAATCCGTAACGATTCAATGCTTTATGAGCATTATTTCGACAAAAGAAGCCCCGAATCCATAAATCCTTCATTTTCGGTAGCCAAGAGTTTTGTTTCTGCCCTTGTAGGAATTGCCATCAGCGAAGGAAAAATTAAGAACGTCAATGAGCCAATCACAACCTATTTGCCTGGATTAACTTCGCCTGGCTTTGATAAGATAAGGATTGAGGACTTGCTGAATATGCGCTCAGGAATTGATTTCAGCGAGAAGTACAGAAGCCCTTTCGGGCAAATGCCACGCTATTATTACGGTCGTAATTTGCAGCACTATCTAAAGAAACTCAAAATTAAAGAGCCTCCTGATCTTCACTACGACTATATTTCGGTGAATGCGCTCTTGTTGAGCCAGATTTTAGAAAAGGCAACAGGCAAAAAACTTTCAGAATACCTGTCGGAAAAAATCTGGCAGCCAATTGGGATGGAATACCCCGCCACAATGAGTGTTGATAGCCGAAAACATCAAACGATTAAGGCATTCTGCTGTTTGAATGCCCGATCCCGTGATTTTGCAAAATTCGGGCGGCTTTATCTCCATAATGGGAATTGGCAGGGTAAACAGATTATTCCTGAAAACTGGGTAAAACGATCGACATCAATTTTGAATGATTCACATGATGCGAGGGGCTCTTCATATACTTACCAATGGAGGGTTTTGAAAGATGGCAGTTTTTATGCGCAGGGAATTTTAGGGCAGTACATTTTTGTATGCCCGGCTAAGAATATTATCATCGTAAGGACAGGGAAAAACAAGGCTAAGGTTGATTGGCCTGGTTTATTTAATACATTGTCAAATAAACTATGAGAAGCATTCTGATTCCATTGGTGTAGCATTCAATTTGAATCTAAAATCGCTAACAATACCTCTTTTTGTTGGAAATTTTATACCTTTGTTAATGCCATGAAAGCTTGATCGCTCTCATCAAGCTAATTGAAAAAATGGTTGGTGTCTAACTAGAGTAAAAGGCAGCCATCGACAATTCAAACATCCTAATAATAGTGGTTTAATTACCATTGCAGGTCATAAACTATCCGATGAAGTGGCAAAGAGCACATTAAACAGTGTTCTAAAACAAGCGGGTATTAAAGAAGATTAATATGAGAAAATATTTAATAATCATCGAAAAAACACAAACAGGATATAGTGCTTATGTTCCGGATTTACCTGGTTGCATCGCTACAGGCAGAACCAAAGAAATGGTTGAAAAATATATTTATAATGCTATCCGGTTTCATATGGATGGATTAAAAGAATCGAATCTTCCTATACCAATCAACAAAACTGAAGCTGGGAATATTTTTATTAGTGTTTAAAACACTTCAGGCAAGTCTATCCTTTGTACTGTATTAATAGTGAAGCTGGTAATATTCAGGAACATTGGCTCGCTATAATTTCTCACTTCCCGGATAAGAAAGCCTTTCCTTTGCCACTCCTTCCGGATATGTAAAATAGTGGAATAGCCCTTCGGCACAAGCTGTCCCTTCACAATCAAATAACACTACATCGATAACAGCGATGTTTCGCCGCATTTCACGGAGTTTTGCCACAAGTCGAACAGGGCCTTTATCCATCTGCATTGGCTTTGCAAGCTTTACTTCCATTTTAGAAGTCACGCCTGTGGTTCCCAACTTGGCAAACACTACCCAACTTGCAATTTCATCCATTAATGTTGCCTGAATCCCTCCATGAAGGATGTTATGCCATCCTTGAAAATTATTTGTAGGATCCCATATTGAAATAACAGAATCTCCTTCATCAGAAAACTGCATCCGCAATCCATGCGGATTATCTGGCGAACAACCGAAACAGTTATAACCCTCCAGGTTTCTGAAGGGATTAGAAAGAAGTTTTGAAGTGCTATTTTTCAATACCATTAACGAATTTGGAAACTTTCACTACGGCACCTGTTTCATCAAACTCGGTCCATTTTCCATCTTTTTCACCTTTCACGTAGTTCCCCAGTATCTTAAGTTTGCCTATTATTACCTGCACCTCGGCTGGTTTGACTTCCTTAGTCGCTTTTACATCTCCAGCCGGTGCCTCAGGTTTGGCTATATCAAAATACTCCTTATATTCTCCTTCGGGCAGATTCTTAACGTAGTTTTGCTCACTCTTTAGCACAGCTTTTGGATAAAACTCTTTTTGTATTCCTTCAAGATTTCCATTTGTATAGTTGTATTCTGCCACAACATCGCCGGCTATAGTGTACCACTTAGAAATACCATCCTTAACATCATTTTTGAAGTTTGATTCTTCCATTGGTTTACCAGCAGAATTTTCGTAATAAATAATCTTTTTTCCGTCAACTTTACCATGTTTATAAGGAATGACGGAGGCCAGATTTGTTCCATAGAAGTAGCGTTTGGCAGTACCCTCGGGAATATCATTCGTAAAATAAAGTTCAGCTGAGAGGTAGCCACGTGAATCAATCTCAATTACGGCACCATTTTTCTTTCCTTTAACATAATTTTCCACTTTGGCGATTATCCCATTTTGGCCATAAGTAAGCCATTGGCCATTTTGAAGGCCATTAACATAAATACCTTTGGTTGTGGCTGAATTTTCTAACTTTTCCTCCCAATAACCAATTCTTTTACCTTTAGCATCCATTTTATTGATGGAATCAGGAACTGCCAACTGGGCAACAGTAGTTTGAGCTAGTATGGCTGCAAACGGGAAACACATTACAAAACAAAAAACAATGATCTTTTTCATATGATGTTTGGTTTAAAGGTTTTTTTTAACTTTTCCATGAAGGTCAAAATCCTCTGCGGCAGTTATCAGAACTGAATAGAATGCCCCAATCTGTAAGGTTTCGAAATCTTCAATGAGTACTTCATTATCAACTTCAGGTGAATCAAATTCTGTGCGGCCAATGTAATAATTTCCTTCCTTCCTGTCGATAAGTACTTTTAATTTTTGACCAATTTTAACATTATTTAAGTTTGATGAAATCTCCTGTTGCAATGCCATTAATTCAGCAGCCCGGGCATTTTTCTCTTCTTCCGGAATAGTATCTTCAAGACTAAAAGCATGCGTATCTTCTTCATGAGAATATGTAAATACACCCATCCGGTCAAACTTCATTTCCTTCACAAACTCCTTCAATTCTTCAAATTCCTTCTTAGTTTCCCCCGGATATCCAACAATAAAAGCAGTGCGGATTGCAGCTTGAGGCAGATGTTTACGCATATCAGAAATAAGTTGCCGCGTATCGGCACCATTAACTCCACGGCGCATCGATTTCAATATTTTATCGCTTATATGCTGCAATGGAATATCGATGTAATTACAGATATTTTCGCGTTCATTCATCAGAGCAAGCAAATCTGCAGGGAATCCGGAAGGGAAAGTATAATGGAGACGAATCCAGTCAAACCGTTTAAGGTCAGATAGTTTTCTTATGAGTTCAGTTAAAGTGGATTTACCGTAAAGATCAAAACCGTAATAAGTCAAATCCTGTGAAATCAGCAATAATTCTTTAACTCCCTTTTCAGCAAGTATTTCAGCTTCGTTGATGATCTGTTCAATCGGTTTGGAAATATGCTTCCCACGTATCCCTGGTATAGCACAGAAAGAACAACGCCGGTCGCATCCTTCGGCAATTTTTAGATATGCGTAATGAGAAGGTGTTGTAAGGAGGCGCTCTCCAACTAATGATTCGCGGTATTCAGCTCCCAACGCCTTGATAACACCGGCCAGGTCATTTACTCCAAAGTATTCATCAACTTCAGGAATCTCCTTGATAAGAGATGGTTTATAACGTTCGGACAGGCATCCCATTACAAAAACACGTTTCAGTTTACCTTCTTCTTTCATGCGGATGTATTGCAGGATAGTATCGATTGATTCTTCCTTTGCATCGCCTATAAAACCACAGGTATTTATTACAACAATGTCGGCTTTCCCTGGTTCATCGTCATGCAGAACATCAATATTATTGCTTCGCAATTGTCCCATCAGGACTTCCGAGTCGACTGTGTTTTTGGAACAACCCAGTGTGACAACACGAATATGGCGTGGTTTGGTAGTTTTCAACGATCAACTGAATAGTGAATCGACAAATTCGTTTTTGACGAACAACTGCAGGTCTCCAATCTTTTCGCCGATGCCAATATATTTTACCGGAATACTGAACTGGTCAGAGATTCCAATTACAACTCCACCCTTGGCTGTGCCATCAAGTTTTGTAAGTGCAAGTGCTGTAACTTCCGTAACTGCCGTAAACTGGCGGGCCTGTTCAATTGCATTCTGTCCTGTGGAGGCATCAAGCACCAGAAGTACCTCATGGGGAGCTCCTGGTATTACTTTTTGCATCACATTCTTTATTTTGGACAACTCATTCATAAGCCCAACTTTGTTATGCAAACGGCCGGCAGTATCGATGATCACAACATCAATTCCCTTGCTTTGAGCAGACTTGATTGCATCAAAGGCCACGGAAGCCGGATCAGAACCCATTGCCTGTTTCACGAGAGGCACTCCTGCCCTATCCGACCAGATACTTAACTGATCTATAGCCGCGGCTCTGAAAGTATCTGCAGCTCCCAACAGAACTGTTTTACCTGCTGCCTTATATTGAAAGGCAAGCTTGCCAATAGTAGTAGTTTTGCCCACACCATTTACACCAACAACCATGATAACATAGGGTTCAGCTTGTTTAGGAAAGTCGAAACCTGCTATAATGCCATTGTCATGTTCATCTAATAATCCGGCGATTTCTTCTTTTAAAAGGCGATTGAGCTCGCTGGTGCCAAGATATTTTTCACGGGCAACACGTTTCTGTATCCGGTCGATAATTTTAAGTGTGGTATCAACTCCAACATCCGATGTTACAAGTATTTCCTCCAGGTTATCAAGGACTTCATCATCAACCTTCGACTTACCGATAATAGCTTTGGAGAGCTTAGAAAAAACCGTTTCCTTGGTCTTTTCCAGCCCTTTGTCGAGGCTCTCTTTTTTGTCCTTCGAGAAAAATGAAAACAATCCCATGTGCTTTATTTGCGGTAAAATTAGTTTTTATCAAAAACCAAAAAAGCTTTCTCCTAATTAGAAAAAGCTTCCTGGAACCGTTATACTCCTAAACTATTTTTTTGCAAGAAAATCCTTAACCAAATCATTGGCTACAATGGTTTCCTTAAATGTGTATGCTCCGGTTTTAGGTGATTTCACCATGCGGATAACTTTTGCGAAGTCCTTCCCGGATTTTTGAAGGGTTGCAACTACTTTCTTTGCCATTGTTTATCGTTATTTAATTTCTTTATGAACTGTGGTTTTCTTGAGATAAGGATTGTATTTCTTTAACTCGAGCCTCTCAGGTGTGTTCTTTTTGTTCTTCATCGAAATGTAACGGGAAATTCCTGGTACACCGCTGGTTTTCTGCTCAGTGCATTCAAGAATAACCTGCACACGTGCTTCTTTACTTTTCTTTGCCATTGCAATATTGGATTTGTTTTCAGGGATGCAAAAGTATAGATATTTTTCTAATTATCAAACAGTGGCTTCATTTTATTTAATTTCTCTCAGATTGCCAGGTTATAACTATTTTTCAACAAACAAATACAATTCTATCCCATATTTAGCATTTATGCACAATAAAAGCCTTTAAGTCAAATTTGATTCAAATAAATCATTTCAAAACCTAAAGCCACATTTCATTAAGGGACTATTATTGAAACAGCTGTTGCAGAGTTATTATCTACTATGGCCATATCGCCCCCGTCAACAAGTCCATCGCCATTGGCATCCTCAACCAGATATCCTGATGCTGCCGAAGCCGATAAATTATCTATTGGAGCCATATCGCCCCCATCAATGATCCCATCCTGGTTAACATCTCCGCCATAGATTACCCATCTGCCGTCAATTAGCAGCAACATGTTGCTACCATATGCTTTTGAAGCATTATCAAACGCGTAATTTATCGTGCTCCCGCTAAAAGATACCGGTAATGCACTCACCGTTTCTATGCTGTTGCGGTGTTTGATGGTGACGTAATAGGAACCGGATAAGCTGGCGGGAATACTGCCTACAGTGATATTGCCGTTTGTGCCAAGGTTTACTAACCCGGAGGAATATTCAACAATGGCATAGTTGGAAGCGTTATGAAGTTCTATGGTAACCTGGTCGGTAATTCCAGTTCCGAAATGTGGACCCAGATCATCGTATGCCTGGTGCATAGTCCCGCCACCGGAATACAATCCCTCAAGAAAAACATTCAGGTTGAGTGATTTCCCTGCCGATGATTCGGTGAGCGAAATATCATCGATTTCCCAGTTGCCTACATTCCAGGAATAACCATTCACTGCAAATGCAAACTGGAAAGTGGGGGACCCTACATCAGGTGTTGAAATTGTAAGATTTGTTGTTTCAGGTCCAATAGTGCCGGCCTGAGCTAAAGACCAGACTGAATTCCAGGTAACCCCGCCATTACTGGTAGTCCAAATTTCGCAGGAAGTGCCGGAGTTATATAAGTAGATATAATTCTTAAAGGAGAGAGTGAGTGAGGTTTTTCCAGTAGTATTGATCGGCGGAGAAGTTAGATATGAACGGTCATTCCAGAAAGAATAGTAAGAACCTTTGAAAGCAAGTTCGGGTACCATCCCCCCCGCGAGGTTACTGGATTCAACCAACCAGTTTAAGGACACTCCGGCTCCTTTTACCTGCCAGCATTGCGGGGTGGTTCCGGTTATTTCAGCTGAAAAGTTATTACTATATGGCAGGGAAGTTGCCGGACAAGGGATGTAAAAAGAGTATGGCCCAGCCCAGCTGCTGAATTGGCCACTTCCGCAATTTCCCTGCACATAGTAACTATATTGGTAACCCATCGTCAAACCTGATAAGTGATAAGGATTTGAACCGATATTGTTGATCATGGTTCCGGTTCCACGGACAAACCCGGCAAGCCCCCATTCAATTTTCCATGAAGTGGCATTGGATGTCCAGCCAAGGTCAGCGGAAGCAGAGGCTATATTTGTTGCATTCAATGCAGTTGGTGTCAGGCAGGGATTGCATTTTATGGAGAACCAGTAACGGTTCAGTGAATCACATTTCACCTCTTCCCCAAAGGCAGGCGCTATATAGACATAATAGGTGCCAGCAGAATTGATCCTGACATTGACTATACTGAGCCCGGGCATACTGTTCCATAAACCGTAGATATAGCTTGAAGTACAAGCATTAGCGTAAAAGCCAAAGTTGGAATTAAACTCGTAGTTGCAAGCAAATGCTACATCAGAAGGGCCTGTCAGCGTAAATGCATACCAGTCTGTATCTCGATGTGAACGGTGCAACCATGCTTTTCCGCAAATTGTATCCCCTGAATTTACGCTTCCCGTGGCTTGAGGCGACTGTTCACATCCGTTGTTGATTGTAGCTCCACACACTTCAGGCTCAGCAATCGCATTCACCGGGCAATTAAAATAATGCGTGCGGAACGTTTTCTTGACCCATGCGCTTGCATCCGTTGAACTGCAGTAAGTTCTGATATAGAAATCATAAGCAGTGCCCGGACTAAGATTCGATAAAGCATATGCTGGTGTTGAATTAATAAATACAGTGGTGCCAGATCCTTGAGTGAATCCAGCAGGTCCCCATTCCAGGTTCCATTGGTGGTTGGTCGAAAGCGTAGAAGGTATCCATGAGAGGTATGCAGCAGTGGTAGTCAGCGAAGCATTTGAAACTGACAGGTTGGTAGGTGGGAAGCAGGTATAGATATCTACATGCACCGGTCCGATTCTGGATGATTCTCCCAAATCATACTGCGCTGCGACTTCATAATCATATCCACCTTTAGGACGAGCAAGATCGTCATACGAAAGGCCCGGGATATTATCAGCAATTTTTACATTATCGCGGTAAACATTGTAACCCGTAAGCGTTGATGCCGGAGCAAAAGAAATCGTACTTGCAGGATTTGGTATAATCGATCCCATCACCGGCAGGTCAGTCGGAAGTGTCACAGATGTGGTTTGTTCAAACTGAATTACCCGGGGTTTTACTGATGCAGTCGCCGGGGTATTGATACCTGGTTGCTGCGGGATGTTTTGGACCATAGGTGTCAGTGGCATCATGATCGCAGCCGGGCTTTCCGAGACGAATCCCTGGAGTGTCCAGTTAAATTCCCAGCCCCAGGCCTCTTTTACTGAGAACCAACCATAGCCACTGTTTATCATATCTCCTTTTCCTGCGACAGCCGGACCGGGACCTAATCCGGCAGGAAACCCTATTGTCTGGGTTATTTCATAACCAAACCATAATTCTTCAGTTCCATCAATCAATACCGGGCTATTAAGCGTCACTTCGCACCATCCGCTGATCAGGGGATCAATCACAAGTTGTGAAAGCAGCAGGGTAGATGCATCGGTCCCTTTCCAGACCTTTAATGTGTAAGATGCAGTAGCTTCGGTAGGTACGAAACGGATTTTTTTGAGATAAGTGCCGTTATATGGAGCTATATCACTCACCGGCCAGCGGGAAGCCACGCTGAATGTGGCGGGCCCGTCATATCCAAGTCCTCCCCACATGGTTCCGTTGTCCCAATGCAACCATTGATCTGCAATTGAACCAGGGTCCATCCAGGAAAGGTGAACATTGTTCTGAACCGGTCCTGTAACAGCGGCTTTCAAACTTACGGGCGGTGCATAATAATGCGGCAGGCAGAAATCCTGGGTGGTAATATTGCCTGAAGTGATAAATACCGGTGATATAGTCTGGCTGAGATTAAAATTGTGGGCCGATATATCCAGGTAAGTCCCAATTGGAAGCGAAAGATGGTAAAAACCAGAAGCGTTTGTTGTAGCGGAATATAATCCTGTTGTAACAGTTGCTCCTTGAAGTGGGAGCGTACAGCCGGGTTCTTCATAAACATAGCCTTCAAGTGAACCATAACCACTGGCTATTTCAAACTGAACCTGGGCAATAGAATTATCAGGGCCAAAATTGGCAGCAGTAGGGGATGCCGGATCCGGATTTACATTATCATCAAAGACACATAATCCACGGGGTGATCCGGAATTAAATGAAGCCCATTGAACATTCCAATCCCAGTTTTCCGAATTTTCATCTACAGCAACCACAATATTACCACCTGAATAATTAAAAGGAGTGGGTAATGTAATTTCAACCCATGTTCCGGTAACAGCATCAGGAATTAGCCCGGTGAATACTTGTGTTAAGGAGGAAAGAGGGACCCAATCAGCAGAGTTGGAAAATTCAGTCCTGGAAGTATTTCCTAGGTAAATAGTCCAATTATTCCATGAAGAGTATGCATTACTGCCTCCCGAATAGAAGAACCTGATCTTCGTAATAGCTCCGGCAGCGCCTCCACCTGAGGCAATTTCACTGCCGAGATAGATCTGCTGCGTGTAACTGTATACATAATAGGCATAAATTGGAAACTGGTCGTAATTATCAGAACCTGATCCAACTTGAACAGTAACGTCAGTCGCAGAACCAAATTCATATGCCCCTATATCAATGACATCCTTGATTCTGGGATTTCCATCCAGGTCGAGTGGCTGGGTATTAAATGTATTGTTTCCAGCGTTGATGCAAAGACTTCCCGGTAATAGCCTGTAATTGAACGGCAAAGGATCTACAAATGCCGGGTCTGAAGAAATATTCCCGGTACCAGGGGGCTGAGGATCGGAACAGCAATAAGTGAATGTATTTCCGTCATAATTGGAAGTATAACCGTATTGATCAGTATTCCCCCAGATGATACAATTCCTGAATTCACCGCCGGTTATTACATAACTTACACCTCCATAATTTAAAGCAGTGTTATTGGTTATGGTACAACCGGTAACAAAAATTCCCTGGCTACCATAATAATCGCCCCAGTCGCAGTGAACGCCTCCTCCACCTGCCATTGAATTTGGTGCGCTGTTATTCATTATCAGGCAATTCGTTAATTTCCCGGTATGATAGAGATTCACTCCGCCGCCACCGCCATTCCAGTCGCAAGCACATGTGATCGTGTTGCTGGAAATTGTGCAATTGGTTATTTCAGCATCGGCGCCGCAATCACCCATGAATACACCTCCTCCAAAGCTTTCTGCTGTATTGTTTTGAATGATGCAATTCATAACCTTGGCACCGGAATTTGAACCATAAATGCTTAGTCCCCCTCCATAAGAAGGTGCATAATTAAGTTGTATGATACAATTCAGGATATGGGGAGATGCATCCAAAATATAAATTCCGGCTCCATTTGTCTCACCAGATTCATAGGACGTATTCCCATGCTGAACAGTAAATCCGACAATCATGCAGGAAGAAGTTTCCCCCTGGTTGATTGTTATCACACGTCCCGCAGTACTTCCATCAATGATAGTGCTTGCTATATAAGCTGAATTGCCGGTGGTGAGGTACCATGAGCATAAGACTATATTCTTTCCATTCAGGGTCAGATGTTCATAATAGGTACCCGGATCAACCAGGACAGTATCACCTTCGGAAGATGCATTTATACCATCCTGAATCAAATAATATGAAGCGGGTACATTTAATATGGCGCCGAATCCTTTATAAGGCAGCACTGCAATAAAGAAAAAGAAAAATAGTAAGTGAAGTTTTTTCATGATCATTGAGGTATTAATTTAGCTGTTAATAAAATTGGCGACTGACTACCTGATGGAGAATAGTAAAGGATACTTGCATCCCAGGGTTTAATAAAAGGGCAAAACTGTTAGAACGAATGAATCAAACATATAAGAGACAGTCAAATGGCCAACCAGACCATTTTTCGTCCTTTGAAAAAGATTTAACCTTGCCAAAGATGCTATCATTATCAATATAGATTCCGTTGGAAGAAGCTCCATTAAACTAAACAATATTGCCGTTGATCCGGCAACCAACAATGTGTACATCATTTGCATAAGCGCTATAAGGTATGATATTGCCTGTAACCCAGGCCCCCTGGAAAAGAGGTGACGTTTGGAAAGTTACATTTCCGGTTATATGAAACTTCTTTCCTTCAACTGCACTTATTATCTGTAATGACTTACTTGTTTCATTTACATTTTCCACATACGCCGCCACTAATGCTTTAGGATAAACCAGAAAGCGGTCACCTGCGCTTGAGGCAACTATGGCAGCGCTTATAGTGGTGTAAGCTCCATCTAGTCCTAATTCATGAACAAGCCGATCGGTGGCATGGGCAGTAAATAATGTAATTGCTGCTATGAGTGTAAGTAGTTGTTTTTTCATTTATTATTTTGATTGTCAAAGTTTCATATACTTGAAATTCAATTAATTATGCTTTTTATTTTTTGAGAATTTTAAGTCGTTTTGATTTGTTTAATTTTGATGCCATTCACCGGAAATACTACCGATAGTTGTATCACACTATTACCTGGTCTTTTTATTTCCTAACGGACCGGATAACTAATAATGCACAGAAACCTGTTTGTGGCAGGAACTGGCAGAGCTGAAGGCATAACCTCAAGCAAAAGTCATATTAGCAAAGATTGAAGTAGCAGGGCGAGAAAAATTGGAGAGCATAAAGATATATTTATATTTTTATTTATATTTAATTATACATAACGAAATGAACCGGATTTTGAGATTCTTTTTCCATGTTTGAGAGTTTTAAAATAATCTTATTTATTGATATTTATCAATCGGAACCAAATCCTCAGAGGGATAATACAGAGATGAAGTATACAACTCTATAAAATCGTATGTCTTTCAGGTACACGCTACGACTCTATTTTTAATGAATTTAATGCTGACAGCTACAAAACCAAGCAAACGCGCTGGCTCAAATTTGTTGATGGTACAACAGGTGGAATTTCATTGGGGAAAGATATCCTGACATATACTTACGTTAACAACAATTGTACAACAATTGAAGAAACATTTGATACCGATAATAGTCATCTCACCAATACATATGAGTATGAATAATATTTAGACAAACCCAATAAATCTTGTAATACTACATCACTCCTCCATTTAGTGACATAGTTTATAAATATACTTATGAATGTAAGTAAATCACCTCACTCATTATCAC
>CAZEDO010000046.1:22427-27463 GCA_964511085.1 uncultured Lentimicrobiaceae bacterium | reverse complement strand
GCGTGGACGAGAGTTGAACTCGTGACCTCCGGGTTATGAATCCGACGCTCTAACCAACTGAGCTACCACGCCTCGAAATGGAGGTGCAAAAGTAGCAAAATTTTCCAAAACCAATGGGTAAAATGAAGAAAAACCACGGAGGCACTGAGATCACGGAGAACCATAGAGAAATCTTAACTGTTTTACCGGTACACTCTGGTGCATAATCTTCTGCTTTAAGGCAACTACCTGGATGTATATAATCTTCTCACCTGTTTCCATTGCGACACAATGACGCCGCAAATTACGATAACTATTCCTGCAATCTTTGCAGGTGTGAGCATCTCTCCAAGGATAAAAAACGAGGCTATCGCCGTAAAAATCGGGATAAGGTTTGTGAAAATATTTGCCCTTGTTAATCCGAAATTTCGAAGTGCAACAATATAAAGCAGATAAGCAAATGTTGATGCAAAAACTGCCAGTTGGAGAAGTGCAGCAAGCAATTCCCCTGTAGGTTTAACCGTAATAAAATGAGAAAAGTCAATTACCAGGAACAATGGTAAAAAATAGAACATTCCGATTATATTCTGAGCAGTGATAATAGTTAAAGGAGAATAGTGATGCGTAAACCTGCGAATAATGACACCATAGAACAAAGCTGAAAGAACAGCAAAAAAAAGCAGTGCAATCCCTACCGGAGCAACGTTTAAAGAAAAGTCCTTTTTAACTACCATTATCAGCACACCGGCAAATGAGATAAAAATACCGGCAAGGCTGTATGCTGAAAATTTCTCCTTAATCGTGTAGTAAGCCACCAGTGGACTAAAGACCGGAATAGTTGAAATAATTACTGAAGCAATAGTAGATGAAACCTGCCTTAAGCCAAAACTTTCGCCAAGGAAATAGCAAAACGGCTGAGTAAATGCTAGAATGAGGAACCATTTGAAATCCTCTCGCCTGATGCGCTCAAATTTGCCTGTAAAATAAAGAAACAACAGAAGTAAAGAGCTTGAGATGAGAAGACGCAGAAAAATAATAGTTATCGGGTCGTAATATTTAACAACAATTTTAAACCATACAAACGACAATCCCCAGAAAAGCATGGAGAAAACCGCAGCAGCATAGAATTTAAACGAACTGATCTTCAAGAGTATAAATTAAATTTGGAAAACAATAAAGTTGATGGAGGGTAATTTGATATGCTCAGGAACGGCCTTCCTCATCCAGCAAAGTTGTGTAATGCTTTAACGATCGAAGTATCAGAACAAGCAGAAAGGCAGCAACCAGAATGTAGTTAGACAACCGCCCGGGTTGAATTGTTCCCTGCTGAAAAAGAACACGTAGGTTATCTATAAAAGCGAAAGCAAATGCAGTAGCAAAAACTCCTGAATATTCGCGCTTTAGCATACTTTTGAATGATAGCGGAACCAATCCTGGCAGATAACTACGAAATGATGGTATAAATGCCGGCACCAGGATTGACCAATCCATATAAGTTGCACCGAACTTTTTCTCAAGGAAACGTTCTTCAGCAAACATGATCCGTTCGTAGTAAAGCCAGAAAGCCAGGGAAACAACTATTACAAATACCGGACTGTAAGTAAATATAACAATGCCTATCCACATCAGAAAATTACCCAGATATAACGGATGCCTTAAACATGAATAGATACCAGTGGTGTTAAGTGTCTCAGCAACCTGTGCCTTTGTGTTTCTGCCCGAAGTGCCTTTGGGAGTTGTCCCGATGGCAATGGCCCTCACAACCAGACCGGCAAAACTGATGATGATTGCAATGCAGTTTATTGCAAACAAAACATCTTCATTATATTCCATGTCTGAAGTTCTCCAGATTACAGGAATGGCAGCAAGGAATAAGACAACCGGAAGTTGACCGCGATACCTAAACAACCAGTTCCCGGATTTTTCTAAGGAATGTAACAGTGCCATAAATATGAAATGAGTGGCAAAGGTAAGTTATTACAACTATTCAGCAAGAGGGAACTTAATGTAGCGATCTTCGCACTTGTTCGCATCTATTTCTGAAAGAAATGCGGGATATCAAAGCATTGATTTCCAATAATTACTTCTTTCCGGATAAAGCCTTGAAAGCAGCATCATCATGAATCAAACCAATTGCCTTTTGGACCTCATTATCAACACCACTTATTACCTGGAAATATGCATCCACCGAGAACAGGTTTCGCGCTATCAAACCTTTAAGAACATACCTGATCTCCTTTCCGGATGATTCCAATCCTTTCTCGTCGCGAGGGACACCACCTTTATCAGCATATTTAATAAACTTATCCAGCATACTTTCATCTATGTTGAAATTATTGACGAAGGAATTCACATCAGAATACTGTTTCACCAGGATTTTGCGATTGTCATCTAAATACTGCGTTGTAAACTCGTTAAGCAATCCCTTTCTCCAGATATCGGTATAATATTTTGAACTGAATGAGGTGTCCAGGGGAATAAATATATCAGGCATTATACCGCCGCCACCATATACTGTACGATTATTTTGGGTGTGGTAGCGCAATGAATCAGGGAAGTGAATACTGTCAGCATGGATAAATTCCCCATGTTTGTATCGTTTATAAACATCTTTAAAATAATCTTCTGCTCCATCTTCGTAGGATTTTTGAATACAACGGCCTGTTGGAGTGTAGTACCTTGCCGTTGTAAGCCTGATCATGGAACTATCAGGCAGCATAAACGGGCGTTGCACCAATCCTTTTCCGAATGAACGCCTCCCAACGATCAAACCGCGGTCCCAGTCCTGAATAGCCCCTGACACGATCTCGCTGGCCGATGCCGATCCTTCGTCAATAAGAACAACTAATTTGCCAGTTTCAAAATCACCCTGAAAAGTGGCACGAAACTCCTCTTTTGGGCTGCGGAGGCCTTCGGTGAACACAATTAACTTATCGGCAGGAAGGAACTGATCGGATAAACTGACTGCTACATCCAGGTACCCACCTGAATTACTGCGCAGATCAAGAATAAGGTTTTTCATTCCCTGCGCCTTCAGCTTTTGCACTGATTCGTGGAACTCATCCATAGAAGTACGTGCAAACCGGGTAAGTTTGATTATTCCGATGTCAGTTGTAAGCATCAATGTGGCGTCAATACTGTTAATCGGAATTTTATCACGTGTTATAGTGAAATCGATAAAGCCTTTGCGCCCTTTGCGCAAAATACTCACTGTCACTTTCGATCCTTTAGCACCACGAAGGTGATCCAGGACATATTTATTATTAACCTTCTTCCCGAACGCCTCCTCGTTATTTATACGGATTATCTTATCCCCCGCCAATATTCCAAGCTTCTCAGAAGGACCTCCGGGAACCGGTGATATAACCATAATTGTATCGTGAAACAACTGGAATTGAATGCCCACGCCTTCAAAATTCCCAACTAAAGGTTCATTGGTTTCATCAACTTCCTTTTTGGAAATATAAACAGAGTGCGGATCCAATTCCTTCAACATGCTTACGATAGCTTCTTCGGCCAGTTTATCCTGATCTACCTTTTGAACATAAAAATAATCGATAATCTGCAACGCCGTGGCCATTTTTTCGATCGAAGCCCGTTCTTTGTTTGGTTGAACTAATGATTGCGCCTGTGAATTATAGCTTGACAGGATAAAAAAGGCTATTAATCCTACAATTCCTGAAATATGTTTAACGTTCATAAAAATCTATTTAACAAGTATATTATTTTCAATATTTTGCTCAAAGGTAGTGTAATTCATAAATTTCACCGGCTTGCCCAAAGAAGTAGAATTTGGAATTAACAAATTTTATGATAACAGGCAAAAGTGATTCTAAATTATTAATAATGAATTTATTACTGCTTAATTTTATCTGGATCAGCAGTTAAAAACATACAAATGCCGGAATATTGTCATATCTTTGTACTATTATTTAAAGATCAAAAAGACGTTTACAACACCTAACTGGCATTGCTACTTTACACAACGTGCTCTTGAACACCATCAAACATTCCATTACAAAAATAGTTCAGCTAAATCCTCCATCAGGTAACTCGCCTACTGTTCGTAATTCGATTAATGTTACATTCACAGAAACTGTATAGTCAGTATATAGATACAAAAGCAAAACTGGAAAGAACTCAGAAGGCACCAAATAAAAAACATATCGTATGATTTTCAAAAACATAATTAAATTTACTTCCTTGGCTGCTATTGTTTTAGCACTTGCAATCTCATCCTGTAGAAAGGAACCTGTTTTAGCAGATGGTACAAAAAAAATATGCTTCGACACACAGGTGCTGAATGTGATGGTTAATAATTGTGCTATGTCGGGTTGCCATAGTAGTGGTGGTGGCGAATTGCAAGATCTGTCTTCCTATGATGGAATCAAATCCTATGTTAAAGCCGGTAAACCGAATAAAAGTAAATTATACAACGTTATAACGGCAAAAGGTATGGTACTCACTGTAATGCCTCCAAAGCCACGCCCTCTGCTGACAGTTCAAGAGATTAACGACATCACTATCTGGATACTTCAGGGAGCAGAACACACAACTTGCCCATGACGCTTCTTTTTATTGCAGGCTTTGTTATTGCCTTTCATATAATAGAATGCACATTTATACAAAACACAAATTGATGAAATGATGAAACACCTCACAATCAAAAGGAAATTATTCAGCGTTCTTGTCCCTATTCTCACCTTGCTCATGGGAAGTGCCTTATTTAGTTCATGCTATTACGACAACGAAGAATACCTTTATCCTACGAATAGCCAACAAGTAAATTGCGACTCAATCAATGTTACTTTCAATGCAGATGTAGCTCCCATTTTCGCAAGAAACTGTAATGGTGATGGTTGCCATAGTTCAGCTTCTGCTGCTGGAAGTATAATTACCGACAATTATGCCGCTGACACTACTAATATTAGCAGGATATGGTATTCTATAAATCATATTGGTCCTTTCCCTATGCCAAAAAACGGAGGTAAATTATCCAAATGCGATATTGCCAAAATCAATCAGTGGCGAAACCTCGGTATGCCTAATAATTAAAC
>CAZEDO010000046.1:18872-22327 GCA_964511085.1 uncultured Lentimicrobiaceae bacterium | reverse complement strand
TCCTTATATACTGGCAAGGTTATTGAGATTACCGGTAATCTAAGTAAAATAGATAAAGTTGATTCGCTGGTTTATCTGGTATTCGTAATGGAACCCGATCCTGATTTTGGTGATAAAACTATACGTTGCGAGATGCTGCCTAAATACAATGAAGAAGCTTCAAAAGCTATTGTTAAAGCACCACTAAAAGTTAAAGGATTCTGCTCGGGATATGATCAGACCGATATTAAATTCAGTAAATGTTCAATCATTAAATAATTCTTTCATATGAATAATTCAACCTTCAAATCCATATTAATTGCCGTTGGCATGTCCTTCTGTATTATTTCGGCTGCCAGCGCCCAGAAATATTCCACAAAAAACGGCAGGATATCCTTCTTTTCTGAAACTGCCGCCGAAAAAATTGAAGCTCAGAACACCCAGGTTAACAGCGCCCTCGATATCACCACCGGGGATTTTGTATTTAAAACCCTCATCCGGGGATTTGAGTTTGAGAAAGCTCTTATGCAGGAACATTTCAACGAAAACTACCTGGAGTCAGATAAATATCCGAACTCAACCTTTAGAGGAAAAGTGACCAACCTAAAAGACATCAACTTCACAAAAGACGGGAAGTACAATGCAACTGTAGAAGGGGATCTTCTAATTCATGGTGTAACAAAAAAAGTGAGCGTGAAAGGCACATTCGAAATAAAAGCCGGATCTGTTTTTGCGGATTCTAAATTTACGATTCTTATTAAAGACTATGGTGTCAAAATCCCTAATACTGTTATCAACAGCATATCGGAATCCCTTGAAATTAAGGTTAGTGTAGAATTAAAAAAACTAATAAACTGATAGATAATGACTAAAAAACTTTTCGCATTAGCTGTATTAACAATCAGTACTGCATGGGGGCAACTATATGCACAGGATTTGATGGACATGCTTGGCGACGATAAACCAAAGACTGAATTTGCTTACGCCACTTTTAAAACTACACGTGTTGTGAATGGCCAGTCAATTGAAAATCCTGCCAACGGAACTTTACTATTCATGATTTCCCATCACTTCGGAAAGATAAATTCCGGCGCCTATAATTTTTATGGACTCGATCAATCCACAATTCGGTTGGGACTGGAATATGGTTTGAATGATTTTGTAAGTATCGGAATTGGAAGAAGTTCCTACGAAAAGACATTTGACGCTTCGCTAAAAGCAAAAATATTACGACAAAGGAGCGGAGAAAGCAATATGCCGCTTTCAATCTCCTTGTATTCGGATATAGTGTTAAATTCGATGCACTGGCAACACCCTGAGCGCAAGACGAATTACTTCACTTCAAGGCTGGCATTTACAAATCAACTGCTTATTGCAAGGAAGTTTTCAAATGACCTTTCACTTCAACTCACTCCCACATTTATACATAAGAATTTAGTACCTACTGCCAAATCACAGAATGACATATTTGCAGTTGGTTTTGGAGGCCGCTATAAATTAACACAACGTTTGGCAGTGAATGCAGAATATTTCTACCTGCTCCCTGGTAATACTGCTGATACATATGTGAATAGTTTCTCAATTGGCGTAGATATTGAAACAGGCGGTCATGTGTTTCAATTTCATTTTACAAATGCCCAGCCTATGTTCGATCGTGCATTTATCACTGAAACCACCGGTAAATGGTCGAAAGGGGATATTTACTTCGGGTTTAACATTTCAAGGGTTTTCACTGTTAAAAAACCGAAAACTTTTAAAAACTGATAATCCTGTCATGGTTTTTGATAAGGCATACATTTCCGGGTAATTAATAAACCTGCCCGCGATAATAAGTGTCAATTCATCCTTATGACTCCAGAAAAAGCACGGCTAATTAAGAGTGCGATATACCCGGCAATATTCATCGGCATATTTTGGGCAGTAAAAATCATTGAAAGCCTTTCAGGACTTAGTTTTGCCCAATTAGGTATACTGCCGCTTCAAGCCGAAGGGTTGTATGGGATTATTTGCTCCCCACTTCTTCATGCTGACTTTGCACATCTCACGGCCAACTCGGTTCCCTTTTTCGTATTGTCTTCAGCCTTATTTTATTTTTATCGGGAAATAGCTTTCCGGGTATTGATATGGAGTTGGCTATTGACTGGCTTTTGGGTGTGGTGTTTTGCCCGGGGCGGTTCATATCATATTGGAGCATCTGGTGTAGTTTATGCCCTGGCAACATTTCATTTTGTAAGTGGGTTGATACGACGGGAGCCAAAACTAATGGCTTTTACCCTTTTAGTAGTTTTTCTTTATGGAAGCATGGTGTGGGGTGTATTCCCTGATTTTTTTCCCACAAAGAATATTTCCTGGGAATCGCACCTGATGGGCTTTGTGGCAGGACTTCTTCTTGCCATATACTACCGCCGTACAGGACCTCAACGACCGATTTATACATGGGATGAAGATGATACTGAAGAAATGGATTATGCCGGAGATGAGCCAATAATTGCCGGAACTACCGGAGAAAACCTACCTGAAATAAACCAGCCGGACGAAAATCCACAAGAAGCAGAAGAAGTGAGGATAAATTACATTTTCCGGAAGGACTGATTTTCGGCTTTTGTGCGCCTTATTAAAAGTATAAGCAGCACTATTGTAATCAGGCTGGAGATACAAAATAGTATAACCCAGATCTTTCCGAAAGCAGCTGTTTTACCCGGTAATTTACCTGGCGAAATACCTGAAACCCAAACCTCTGCAAGCGAATCCTGCCCGGTTGTATCATTCTCAGTTATACCATTTTCGCCAAGGTCGAGCATCTTAGAAATTCGTGTATATGAATCCATGTAGGAAGCAGATTTACTAAATTCCTTCATTGTCGCGTAAGCCATAGAAAGATGTTGGTAATTAGCAGCAATTTCCGCTTTTGCATCAATGCTTTCGGCAATATCAAGGCTCTGTTCAAAGTAATCAATTGCCTTTACTATATTGTTATCAGCTAAAAGGTTTTTACCTATGCTAGTTAACGTGGCTGCAACGGTCCTCTTATCCCCCAGTTCTTCTGAAAGCTTAAGCGATTGATAATGTAATTGATTTGCCCTGGAGAGTTCGCCTATATCTTCATAAACACTGGCAATCGCGTGTAACGTTATTGATATGCCTGATTTATCATTCATCTCCTGTCGCAATGGCAAGGATTTGTTTAGGAAATCAAGTGCTGTGGCATTATCTCCTTTACTGTAATTTACAAATCCAATGTTGTAAAGATAAATGGCAGTATTACTTTTGTCATTTTGTTGCCTTGCGAGTTCAAGGGCCTTCCTGAAATAAACCAGTGATTCATCAAACTGATCCTGCACCTCATAAAGAACACCAAGAGCATTGTACTGGGCCATCATTCCATATACAGAGTGATGCTTAATATTAATGGCCAGGGCCTGGCGGGAATACTTCAGAGCTTTGGCGTATTCTCCTTTGTATTTATAAACAGCCAC
>CAZEDO010000046.1:0-18772 GCA_964511085.1 uncultured Lentimicrobiaceae bacterium | reverse complement strand
AGGGGTATATCTCAATTGCTCCACTTTGGCATAAGGTCCATGTATGATACGGTAATCAACAATGGATTTAGCCAGGTAATAATCAAAATAAGGGTGCTTTTTTAAATCTGCGACTACAGCGGTATTCATGTTTATTTTCTGAAGAAGGCTATTCCCGAGCGTACAATACTCAGAAATCTGAGCAAAACGAGCACTATCCATCCCGAATACCTCAAGTAATTGTTCTTTAGCATAAAAACCACCAAGCTTATTCCGGTAACGGAGTATCCTGCGGGCAAAGGATGGCCCGACACCTCTTATTTCCAGCAAATCCACTGAATCTGCTGTATTAATATCAATTATAGTCTTTTTATATTCAGGGAACTTACTATTCACAAAAGTTTTATGCGCTGTTTCATCTTCGTAAGCAGGCTTGCTGATAGCTATAAAAGGCTCTAAAACAGCGTACTCGCTTTCTGAAATACCATATATTTTTTTCAAATCTTCTTTCCGGTAGAACTTTCCACCTTTCTTCTGAAAATTAAGGATTGTTTTCACCTGCTTGGCGCTTAAACCCATCGCTATCCATTTTTCGGCAGGAAGCCCATTTGGATCAAAGGGAACAGGGTGCAATTTATTTTCTGCAACAGATCGGTCCACACGTTCAAAATCCGGAAAGAAACTCTTTTTGGCTTTTTGTATAGAATCACTTTGCAATGCCCCTTCAAAAGCTATAATTTCTTTGCTATACTGCGAGAAGTCAGTTTTAACAGGTTTTCTTATATAAATCAGGTAGGATGGAATAAAAAACAAAATTAAAATAATAGGAATGAACAGCAAAATTCCATTTTTTTCGCTGCGATTGAAGTAAAAATACGATTTGAAAATATTATTCATTTATGCGATTACAAACGTCACATCTTTTGATCTTTTTTCCAGAGATAGAAGACAGGGATACCAAGTACAACAATAATCAAACCTGGCCAGGTATAGTCAGGTTTGTAAATAAGCAAAATAATCATAATCAGTATTGCAATGATAATGTAAAGTGCTGGCACAACTGGGTACCCGAATGCCTTGTAAGGACGTTCTGCGTCAGGCCTTTTACGCCTCAGGATGAATATTCCTGCTATTGTGAGTACATAAAAAATAAGTACGGCAAAAATTACATAATCCAGCAGATCGCTATATCTACCAGTCAGGCAAAGTAGCGATGCCCATACACCTTGAATCATTAAACCGTTTGCGGGTACGTCCTTGCCGTTTAATTTTCCGACATTCCTAAAGAACAACCCATCCTTTGCCATGGCATAATAAACCCTCGCCCCGGCTAGAATAAGCCCGTTATTGCATCCAAAAGTGGAAATAACTATAAAAACAGCCATAAATATGGCTGCCGATTCGCCAAAAAGGCCGCTCATTGCAGCAGTGCCTAACCTATCGTTGGTTGCATATTGTATCCCTCTTTCAAACACGCTTGCCGCATCAGGCATACCACGAAGCGGTAATGTTTGCAGATAAACGATATTGGCGAAAATATAGAGTATAATCACTAATCCTGTTCCCAAAAACAAGCTAAGGGGGATATTTTTCTTAGGGTTGATAACTTCACCTGCAGTAAACGTGATATTGTTCCAGGCATCAGCCGAGAACAGCGATCCAACCATAGCTGTTCCAATGGCAGCTATCAGGGCCCATCCTGCTAATGACGTACCAGTTGATGAAACAGGATTCCAAAAATTAATATGGTTAATTGCGATCGCATCTGTATTGCGGGCTAATAATAATCCAAGCACCACAAAACCAATGAGAACAAATACTTTAAGAAATGTAAAAATATTTTGCACCCATTTACCGGCACTAATTCCACGCATATTATTCCACGTGAGAAGCGCTATTGAAACAATAGACAGAAATTGCACTGAATTAACCTTAAAGAATCCCAGATCAAAAAGAACATGCTGCTCCGAAAACCAGGGAAAAAGAACACCCATGAATTTAGCAAAAGCCATACCTACCGCGGCAATAGTTCCGGTTTGAATTACAAGGAACAGCGTCCAGCCATACAGGAAACCGCTAAGTGGATTGTAGGCTTCGCGAAGATATACATATTGCCCTCCTGCTTTGGGCATCATAGAAGCCAGCTCGCCATAACTTAGAGCAGCAGCCAGTGTTAAAATTCCGGTAACGATCCATGCAACAAGCAACCAACCGGGAGACCCAAGAATCCGCGACATATCAGCGCTTACGATGAAAATACCGGAGCCAATCATCGATCCTATTACAATAGCAGTAGAATCGATTAGTGTAAGGCTTTTCTTGAAAAGATGAGGCTGTTCCGTAACTTTCATATTTATTTTGTTGGTTATTTAAGTGTCTTTTTAAAATTGACAATAATTATCTCCAATTGGAAAAACTTGTATAACTGTCACATCGAGCGGAGTCGAAATGCACTCAGCCTGACCGAATATTAAGCAATTAGCTAAAATAAGCATTCTATTTGTAAATTTAAACAGTCTAAATCTTTAACCTCTGCGAATGAGGGTATTTCCTATCCTGCAATTTAAGCATTTTTTTAAATTGCAGTAACTATTTTTCAACTCAAGAAGTGCCTGGCTTTGAGCAGCAGTGCTAACGTCCATTCCTAACGCAGCCCATTTTTTCGTAATTGAATTCACTTCACCTGGCAAGTCCTGGAGTAAATGTAGTGCTTTATCTTTTAAAGCCTGGTCGTCCTTCTGACGCCCTAAAGCAAACATAAAAGGAACTACCGTATTAATAATCAATAAAATAGCTGAATTCTGCCCTAATTTTTTCTCTCGTATTGATGAAGGTTTGTTAAATTGATAGTGATCCTGCCAATAACCGGAACAACCTACATCAAGCAAGCGGAGTAGTTCGGAAATATCCACCGCATCCAGTAACTTTGATAACAATCCTGCCGATTGATGAACAAGCATTGCAAACTGAGCTATCCGTATGGTTGGAAAATTAGATGGCCTAAGCCTCATGAACCTCCACAGATGCCCGTCGATTGGATAGAGCCGGAACTTTTTCCGCAGGAAAGAATATTCGTGAAATAGCGTTTGTGCATACTGGTCAGTCAATTCTTCAGTGAGTAACCCTGCCTGCCCAAAAAGTAAAGCTTCCACCTGAAGTAAGTTGCCCTTATTTTTTTCAAGATACTTCAATGGTAAGGATTTGGCCAAAGTTTCGAATGCATCGGCATTGAGTTTAAATCCAAATGAACGTGCCAATGAACGGTAAAATGTTTCGTGCCAATCGTTCTGATTCAACTTTAGTGTTTCTGCAATGTAATTTTCTTTCCGCACCAACCGTTCAATCAGCAAGCGCTCCAGCCAGGCATCTTTATCAAAGGCCTCAACAACAGCTATCTGACCTGCACAAGGAATCCATTGTCGGTTTTGCATAAAATCACGGTAGCGTTCATACATCCCTTCATCAAAATTTCCTTTAACTTCAATGGTTGATATCGGATGCCCATCTGCACGGGTAACCGGCAAGTCGTTTTCAAGCACGACATGTAGAATCACATTAGCATAACTCTTATCTGACTGATGATTATGACGAAACCAATCGGAAGCCTTGACGTGTATTTCTGTGTTTCCAGCCCAGATAGTATCGCCGATTCTGATACGCGTATTAAAAAAATCAGGACCTGAATCGAAGTTCTGCTCACCCGGATGAATAATCTCCAGAGACTCGCCCGTAACTAATGCCAAACCAGGCTTATACAGTCTGAACTTCCAAAGGTATTGAAGGAATTCCTCGTTCATACAGCAACTTCACCGAAACGATGAATGGTTTTTATACTTCGGACATGGAAGCATTATCACAAATGTAGCACTTCTTTTCGCATTATCTGCAAAATGAATGATTGAATATAATAGAAGATGATGATATAAAATATTGTGTATAAGCCAACTAAAAATGAAGACAATAAAAACTTGCATTGCTTGTGCTATATAACTAATTTTGCTGATGAATGGATAGAACCCAAGTTGAGGGAGCATGAAGAATACAAGTACGCTTGTCGCCGGAATTGAATACAAACTGAGGAAACTGGTTGATAAGTATGAGTCGTTAAAAAAGGAGATACAACTTAAAACAGAAAGAATTTCCGAATTGGAACAAGCTGCTGATCAACAGCATAAAACGATAATAAAACTGGAGGAAAATATAAACTTAATTAAAATAGCTAAATCATTAGAACCCGGTAAAGGAACCGTAGAAGCAAGAACAAAAATAAATGAACTTGTGCGGGAAATAGATAGATGTATTGGTCTTTTGAATAAATAATTCGATATAAAACCCGGATGGATGAACTTTCAATTACAGTGGTGATAGCTGACAGACCTTATAAACTCTCCATCAGCAAAGATGAGGAGGAAACCGTAAGGAAAGCAACTAAAATAATTGAAGAACAACTTAAAGTGTATGCAAAGAATTTCGATTTCAGGGATAAACAGGATTTACTGGCCATGGTAGCCTTGCAGTTTACCACCAGCAGCCTCCATTTTGAAAAGGAATTATCATTCACAAACACTAACCTGGCAGAATCGCTCGAATCGATTGACAAAGTTTTGTCTGATCATATAGAATAGACCAATTCCCCGTTCTTTGAAACAGAAAGCATAACCCGCATTTATTCAAATTGTTTGTAAACTCAACAGTACAACAATTAGAGCCAAAGCTCATAAATGTAAGAAAAGGCCTCAACCAGGCTTGCCTGGTTTCTTCTATGGGAGGACAGTGGACTTTCGCGCATTTTGGCAGCTCTATTCTTATAGTTTTGGGGTTTACCAAAACTCATGAATTTATGCGGGTTTTTTTATTTTTTGTTTCTTCTCCCTCCTTTACAATTGTTTCACTATTAATACACTAAAGCATGGAAATAGACATACTCATTATTATTCTTGTTGCTATTACTGCACTGGTAACAGGCGCGGTAATAGCTTCCACAATCCTGCGAAAGGCTATCGAGAAAAAAAGCAATCAGGTACTCAGCGAAGCTGAAGAAAAAGCTGAAGTAATCAAAAAAGAACGGATACTTCAGGCTAAAGAAAAATTCCTGCAACTAAAAACCGATCACGACAGGGAAACCCAGGAAAAAAATATTCAAATTCAACGGACTGAGAACAGGCTTCAACAAAAAGAGTCATCACTTTCCCAAAAAATTGAAGAAACAAATCGGAAACAAAAAGAATTAGATTCTGCAAAAGAGAACCTTACTATTCAGATGGATCTGGTTACAAAAAAACAACAGGAAGTAGAAAAGTTCCATAAGCAACAAGTTGAGCAATTAGAGGCCATATCCGGTCTTTCGGCCTCCGATGCAAAAGAACAACTGATAGAAAACCTTAAAGAAGTTGCTAAAACTGAAGCAATGATCCATATCCGTGAAATTGTGGACGAAGCGAAGATTACAGCCAACACGGAAGCAAAAAAAATCATTATCGAAACCATTCAACGTACTGCTGCTGAGCATGCTATTGAAAATTCTGTTTCTGTTTTTAACATAGAAAGTGAAGAGATTAAAGGTCGTATTATAGGAAGGGAAGGCCGTAATATCCGTGCGCTTGAGGCGCTCACCGGCGTTGAAATTGTTATTGATGATTCACCCGACGCAATTATTATTTCCGGTTTTGACCCTGTTCGCCGCGAAGTAGCGAGGCTTTCGCTGCATAAATTAGTAACCGATGGCCGGATTCATCCTGCCCGCATTGAAGAAGTAGTTGCTAAAACAAAAAAACAACTTGAACAGGAAATTATTGAAATTGGTAAGCGCACAACAATTGACCTGGGAATTCATGGCCTTCACCATGAACTTGTGAGGATGATAGGTAGAATGAAATACCGATCTAGCTATGGGCAAAATCTTTTACAGCACTCCAAAGAAGTTGCCAACCTATGCGCTACCATGGCTGCCGAACTCGGGTTAAATCCAAAAAAAGCCAAACGAGCCGGATTACTTCATGATATTGGTAAAGTTCCTGACAATGAACCTGAATTGCCACACGCTATACTGGGAATGAAGATGGCTGAGAAGTTTAAGGAACAGACAGATATATGTAACGCAATTGGTGCACACCACGACGAAGTTGAAATGGAATCCCTGATTGCCCCTATCGTACAGATTTGCGATGCTATTTCCGGTGCCCGCCCAGGCGCCAGGCGCGAAGTGGTAGAAGCATATATCCAACGGCTGAACCACCTCGAAGAATTGGCACTAACCTATCCCGGAGTTGTTAAGACATATGCTATTCAGGCAGGCCGCGAACTTCGGGTTATTGTTGGAGCTGATAAGGTTACAGATACAGAAGCGAACCAGATTTCTTACGATTTATCGAGAAAGATACAGGAAGAGATGACCTATCCGGGTCAAATAAAAATAACAGTAATACGCGAGACAAGGGCAATTAGTTTCGCAAAATAAACTCCGGCATTTTTAATCATTTGAAAAAGAGTCTCAAACCGGGACTCTTTTTTTATCTCTCAGCCACGTAGTGACAAAGACAGTAAACAACCTAAATAAACAGAAAGTTTATAAAGCAGAAAGTAGAAAGTTATAATATTGAATTTCAGTATAATGTAAAATTATTCCCTGTTTTATGTTAAAGGTTTGGAGTATTCTAATTAATTTTCCCAACAAAAAGGAGATCAGTTCAATAGAATATTCAGGTTAAATTTTGAGACATATTACCTTAAAAATGATGTGTTTACAAAATAAATAGTAATTTTGCCCTCTCGTATTCAATCTACTTCCTAAACAAAACTTAAATTGTGAAAAATAATACGCAATTACTATTTCTGTTCCTTTTAATTTTCATGGCCATATTCAGCAGCCTGAAAATACAAGCCCAACCTGCAACCAGTGACGAAAATATTAACCGTGACCCTATGATCATGGTTCCCGGCTATACTCCTCCTGCCGGGAACAAGGCGATGGCTGGGATTATAACCATAGGCGATTACGATAACTTTAAACTTGGCGTTGATTTTGCTGAATGCAGTATTGCCAATAATCCCCGAAACCCATTACAATACTATGCAGCCTGGAATAGCGGATCAGGCTCAATAGGTGGAAATGGCTACTTTACAAATAACGGTTTCGATTGGAGCACAGGGAACCCTACCTGGTCCAACATGATAGGAGATGTTGTTGTAACTTATGATAGTATTGGAAATCTGGCTTATGAGAATATGCTTTCAAATCAAACTGCTGCGAAAGTAGCTATGTCCTCAAACAACGGACAAACATGGGGTTCGCCATTAAGTGCAATTCTCGGTGGTGATAAAAACTGGATAGCTGCTGATCAAACGGCCGGACCCTATTCCAACTATTTAGTCACTACTATGACTTCACCTGGTTTAACCAGTGGAAATGTTTCCCGCAGTACAAATAATGGTGTGTCCTGGTCAAATACAACAAATTTGAACACCCAGAATTTACCTGGCATGTCGGTATGTATTGGACCTGAGGGTGCTATACAAGGTGGAGCTCAATATGTAGTAACTAATTCCGGAAGTTCTTTCGCTTCAACTTACACTTTCTATAAGTCGACAAATGGAGGTCAGATGTTTCAAAACCGCTCCAGCGCACAATTTGCAAATTATGTTGGATCTAATGTGAGTGGACGTAACTCAGTTCAAAATATGCGTACACGACCTTATCCAAATATAGCCGCTGATAATAGTTATGGCCCTCACCGGGGACGGCTATATTTAGTTTATGCTTCAAACAGTCCTTCCGGAGATAACCATAAACCTGATATCTTTTGTCGCTATTCAGATGATGGAGCCTCAACGTGGTCAACTCCTACCGTTGTAAACGATGACCCAAACTCACAATTCAATCATAATTGGTTTCCTGCTATCTGGTGCGAAAAAGAAACCGGAAGACTTTATGTATCATGGATGGACACGCGTGAAAGTCCCACCAGCGACAGCGCCCTGATTTATGCATCATATACTGATGACGGGATAAATTTTGCTCCTAACCAGAGAATCTCAAATAAGAAAATGAAAATCAATTGCACAACTTGTGGTGGAGGTCAAATGTACCAGGGCGATTACAATGGTGTTGCTGCAAATACTTTAGGTTCTATGTTAGCCTGGACCGACTTCCGCGAAGGAACTTTCGGTAGTTATGTTGCATATTTTCCCGATTTCGCCACAAAGGTGACGCCCCAGGTGGACACTCTTGCACCTTATGCCCTGTATTACCTGAAGATTCCTGGTGTTAAACTTTATACTGATACTGTTTTTGTATCTGCTACAATAAGCGGTACTCCCGGACTGTTCACTGTTTCATATCCTCAGGGAAATAAACTATGGTCATATCCAGGCGAAGTTCCGGTGCAGATTAATGCCAATGGTACAGTCCCAGTTGGTGACTATGTAGTTACATTTATTGCAAAAGGGAGCAATGGAACGCCTGTTCATAAACGAACAGCTACTATAAAATCAATACCCGCTATTGCACCTTTGGCTAATTTTAGTGCCAGTAATATAAATATTTGCGCTGGTGCCTCTGTCAACTTTACTGATCTTTCATCCGGGCCACCCTCATCCTGGGAATGGACATTCTCCGGAGGGTCGCCGGCAAGTTCAAATTCCTCTAATCCGACGAATATTGTTTACAGCACACCAGGAACTTATGATGTAAGTTTAACTGTGAGCAACCCTATGGGAAATAGTACTGAAATAAAGACAGGGTATATAACTGTAACTGCTTTACCCGATACCCCAACAACACTTAACCAGGTTATATGCGAAGGAGAGAATGTTCCCGATCTTAGTGCTGTAGGAGATAATATTAAATGGTATTCAAACGCCGGCCTTACAAATCTGGTTTATCAGGGAAACTCTTTTGCTACAGGAAAAACTTTACCGGGAATTTATACATACTATGTAACACAAACTCCTGACTCATGTGAAAGTACAGGCACGTTGGTTACACTGAGCATTAATCCGAAACCAGTTGTTTCATTCAATGAACTACCTTCAGTTTGTGCAAATGCAACAGCTTTTGATCTCACAGGTGGCGAGCCAACTGGTGGACTCTACTCCGGGAATGGTGTTGTTGGCAGCGGTCTCGTTTTTGATCCCCAAATTGCAGGTATTGGATTATTTGACCTGTCTTATATTTATTCAGACACATTCGGCTGCTCCGATACTGCCTTCCGAAAAATAACTGTTAATTCCCTGCCTGAAGTAATATTGACGTCAATTAATCCTGTTTGTGCAAACGCTGAGGCATTCGAACTTACAGAAGGATCGCCTGCTGGTGGAACCTACTCCGGAAATGGTGTAAGTGGGAGTATTTTCGACCCAACTGTCGCAGGAACCGGGAACTCTGCAATAACCTATAGCTATAAAGATGAAGTTACCGGATGTGAGAATTCTGCTTCAACTGACATGACAGTAAATATTTTACCTGTAGTAGAACTTGAAATTGACCCTGTTTGTGCAAACACGCCAGCATTCGAGTTAAAAGGAGGATCACCCGATGGTGGAACCTATTCCGGTGATGGTATAATTGGCAGTATATTCAACCCATCTATTACTGGTACCGGGAACTTTGCAATAACATATACTTATAGAGATGACGTTTCAGGATGTCAGAATTCAGTCTCATCTGATATGGTTGTTAAGCCATTCACTGCCGTTGAACTTGGAAATGACCAGGATATTTGTGCCAACCTCAGTATATTACTTGATCTGAATTTATCAAACTTTCAAAATTACCTTTGGTTACCTGGTGGTCAAACCACTTCTTCAATCCTTGTTGATTCTATTGGCATAGGACTCGGCTCAAGGATTTTTCATGTATTTGTGACAGACCTGAACAATTGCATTGCTGAAGATTCCATAACAGTCAAATTCCATGATTGCACCGGTATTGAGGAATCAGGAAATGAAATCTCACTTAATATCTATCCTAATCCAACCTCTGGTATTATCTCAATTATCGCTGAAAGGATAAAAAACACTTCAATATCGATCCAGGTATTTACAGCCAGCGACAAGGTGGTTTACAATGAACAAGTGAAGCTGACAGGTTCATTTTATAAAACTCTTGACCTCCAACACCTGGCTGATGGTATATACTTATTAAAAATACAGGATTCAGGCAATAAATGGACAAAACGATTTGTCATCCGGAAGTAGTCATAGAACGAATTAAAATACAAAGAGCACGGATTTTCTCCGTGCTCTTTGTTTATGATACAACAGGAAATAAGCTACTACTTATCAGAACGACAAGAAGCCAGCGTGTGGGTATCTGAAAATTGCCTTTCAATCAGAATTAGTTTTTCCTCAATAACATCCAATTCCAGCATAACACCGGCTTTGAATTCTTCTAATTTAACTTTAGCTGTATTGAACAGTTGTTTGTAATATTCAATGCCTTCATTCATGTTATTTTTAAATGTCTGGAAATATTCCCTCTGTTTCTCTGAAAGAGGAGTAGGTGTTTCTCCAATTCTATCTTTCAAATATTCGACATACATCTTAATTTCATTAATAAACATATGTGGACGATCGGTCCGCTGAATAACATTTGTCCTGCCATAAATGTGATCAACCATACCTTTCAATGTCAATGTTTCTGAAAAATAAGCCATGTTAGGTCCCGGACAAATTGAAACCCCGGTACCTTCCGATTTAGTATCCAATTCGTTAACAATAAGAGCTGATGTGCCCAAACCGACACAAATGCATGATTTATCAACGATTTTGTTGAATTCTATCGCATGTTCTTCGGTGCTCAGGTTTCGGGAATCAAGTTGCCTAAGTTTCAGTGTTTGATATTGCCTGGAAGCTGTGCAGATAGGTTTATCTGTAAACTCCGTATTAAACAATGCGTATTTTTTTTCGCAAGCACTACCAGGCTTACCTTTATCAATCTTAACCTGCCTTTCCAGATCCTGAGTATTCCCCCTCACACTGTTAAAAGACACACCAAGTGGAGAAATATTACTCAGATACAAGTCATCCTCTTTTGCTTCTTTAAGCAAGTTGAGCGTATATAAATCCACATTGGTAACTTCCGGTACCAGAAGAAATGGTGTTCCCCATCCTACAGAATCTAACCCATAATAATCCAGAAGGAATTTATGTTCATCAGCAGTCCCAACTCCCCCTTGTGCAGAAATTCTGACTCCAAGAGGCTTTTCAGGGCAATAACGATTTTTAGCTTTAAGTGATTGGATATACAGTTGATGCGTGGTTTGCACCAACATATCACGTGTATTTTTGAATTCTTCAAGAATTGGCCCAAGCAAAAAGCCTTGCGTTGCAAATGCATGTCCGCCACAATTTAAGCCTGACTCCACCCTGTATTCCGAAACCCACAATCCTTTTTTTGCCAGGAATTTACCCTGTATGAGAGCGGAACGATAATCACTCACTTTCAGGACGATTTTTTTTCGAAGATGGCCGGTTTCATCCGGATAAAAATCATCAAACCCCTCAATATAACTGTACAAACGAGGATTCATCCCTGCCGACAAAATAATTGAAGAATTGAGCCTACTTTGTGCAAAACCCCGCAAGGCAGCATGTGCATCATTATGTTCGGCGGAGAGTTTTTCGCCATTTGAATAATTTTCGACATCCAGCTTTGTCATAATATTCACATCGATACTTCCTGCAGGCAGGTTTTCATGAATCCAATTCTTTAATTCACTCAAACTGCAATTTTGCATAAAATGCTGAAATTTCTCCTTTATGCCATGAACATCTGGGAGCATCTCAATGTACTTTGCTAATTCACTGTTCTTTTTGCCGAAAGAATCTTTAAGTTCTTCAAATTTTTCTTTCACAATTTTATCCATCAGGTCGAGATAAGCCGTTATTCTTTTTGCCCTGAAATCTTCAATCTTGTCAGAAATAGCCTGAAAAGGAAAATCAAAATTAAGGCAATAGAACTTTCTCATCTTTTCCATCAACGAATCATCAACCAGTGAAATGACGGAGGAAATTCCATAAGGAGCAACTTTAACAGGCGTATCAATCGAAAATCCTATACCCATTACCGGAATATGGAAAGTATGTATATCAGAAGGGGTTTTCATAGCTATACCATGTTTTGATTATAAAATCCTCAACTCGAATGCAAAAAGTTCAAATTGCAAATATGATGCAAAACTCCTTGCTTAGCCATGCATCTATATCCACAACTATAAAATTCGGTCTGTTTGAAATTCAAGATGGGAAAGTACAAAAGTACTCATTTTTTTCGCTGAATTTACATATAGAAATAATTGAATATAATTGAAGATGCCTCTTTGTAAATCTATAATAAGGAGGCTAGATACAAATCGCAGGCAAACAAGGCTTACCCTGCAATTTTAGCAATCAACAGAAAGACAAAGAAAGAGAGATACAATATGATGAAACAAGCAAACAGCATTGCTTTTTTTGAGACTATAAGACATTGCTGTAAGGCGGATGCTTATGAAGGATTCCAAAGAATCAAAGGAATTCATCTGTTTTACGTGGGGGGGGGGATTTAATATTGATACTATAATTCAAACGTGACCCCAAAAATGCGAAAGCCCCGCCATTAGCGAGGCTTTTGCGGTCCGGACGGGACTCGAACCCGCGACCACATGCGTGACAGGCACGTATTCTAACCAACTGAACTACCGAACCATCTTAAAGAACATCCTCTAATTAAAGGAGTGCAAAAATAAGCGAATTTTTGATTCAGTCAAAAGAAATATTAAAAAAAATCAAATTTCCTCAAAAGGCCTGCCTTTAAAGAGAAATGGCTTTGTTAAATGAATTAATAAACTGAATATTTTCTTCGCTTAATCCTTCGTGATTGTTTTACATAAGAGTGATTTTCATTCTTCGTACAGCATTGCCTAACGGTTACAAATGGATTTGAAAGTGCAATATTTGCAGGAATCTCTATCCCTGGTCTGGGAAAATGGCTCATCCGGATTAAATAGATGAATAAAAATTGTCTTTAGTACTTCCTTCATTTCATTACGATGATTGTCGGACAATTCTGTAATCCCATCAACAGAAACCATCTGTAATCCCTTTTTATAAGTTCGCAAGCCTGAAATCCCGGATACAATATGACTGTTTACAGCAATGTTCTGATCAGATTTTTCCTGAGAAAAAAGCCACGCATACATCAGGAGTTGAAAGCTCATTCCCTGTTTCCTGCCTTCCAACAGAGAATCCACCGATTTTAATTTTAATGCTTTTTCATCAACGTTGCCAGTCTTATAATCGACAATCCTGATTATTTCACCAAGCATATCAATGCGATCGGCAGTCCCGTTCAGGTAAATTTTTGGCGGGATTGTATTATCTGTAACTTCAGAAAAATCAATTTCTGATCGCATCTTTTTCTCTAGCGCCAACACTCTAAGTGCCTGGTTTCCTTTTGCTTCACTTGCTACAAAATCCGACTCAGATTTGAGGTAATTAATTACCAGCCTTTTGGCAACCTGAAAAAGAAGCGCATTCTTTCCTGTACTAAAATCATATTCTGGTAAAAGGGCACTAAAAGCTTGCTCTACAAAACTTTCTGCATCTGATTTCATTTTAGCAAAGTGGTTTTCTGCCAGATTTGTTCCGATGTATGGCCTGAAAAGTTTTTCCAGTACTTGGTGAACAACAGTCCCAAGCTGCATTGCATCAATTGTTTCATCAACTTCATCAGCTTCCTTTATTCCTAAAATTTCCATGAAGTAAAACTGAAGGGAACAAGTGAGGAATACATTCAACCGGCTTGGCGAAAATCCTTTTTCCGGATTAGCAGCCCTTCGGGTCAGCCTTTGCAGAATTGAGGTGGTTTTCTCAATACTGATTTCAAAATCGGCAGATGGTTTTAAAATTGCAGTTTCAATTGTTGTCTCGTTAATTGTAATTGCTGGATTCCACAATGGTAATTCATGGATCATCTGCGTTATAAACCTGCTTTTTTCACCACCTCCAAGCTCATCTGATTCGGTGTTGTAAATCAGCCAGGCGTTTTCGCAGCGTTGAATTATACGGTAAAAATGATACGCGAAAATGGCATTCTTTTCCTGATAACCAGGCAGCCCAAAATGATTGCGGATATCTGCCGGAAGGAAAGAATTGCTATGCTTGCTTCCCGGCAATAATCCTTCATTAGCCGAAAGCATAATAATGTTTTTAAAATCAACCGTCCTTGTTTCAAGGACTCCCATCACCTGTAAGCCTTTTAGCGGCTCTCCATAAAATGGGACAACAGAAGCAGACACTACCTGTTTAATTATTGCCTGCATCACTGCTATGCCTGGCTCAATGCCCATTTCAGCTAATAAATTCCTCAACCTGTTCGTTATAACAGCAAATTGATAAAGGTATTCGAGATCAAGTAAAGCACTGCCAGATTGAGCGCCTTCGCCTTTGGCGGCAATTGCAGAATCGCGGAGTACTGTTATCAGATCTGACAATACCTGAAGTAACTTAGGGGATGTAATTGGCTTCCCATTGAAAAATGGTTCAAAAGCTTCTGCCAGCGCAAAATCTATCCCTTCAAATATTTTTTGTGCTTCATAAGCCGGAATAAAAGCTTTTGAGAGTAAGTTCCAATTATTGTTTGAGTTATCGCCAGGCTGTTTGTTTTCCGCTATTTGCCTGATATTTGGATGCAAAAGTATTTCGGCAAGATCGTGAAGATAAAAACGCGTTACTACAGAATTATCACTGCCGGCCATGGAATAACGGGCTGTATTCACAACCAGCCTTATGATTGCTTCTATGAGTGACGCAATAGCAGAATAACGCAGCGGATAGCCCATTGTAACGTTCATTTCTGAACAATTGGCCGGAAGCGAATTAATTACAGGCATCAACAGATTCTCATCAGCAAGTACCAACGCTGTTTCTGACGCTGCAAAGCCATCCTTGTCCGAAAGGATATCAGACACAAGCTGGCCTGCTACTTTAGCCTGACCGATTTGCTGGGGGACGCCAATTACTTTTATATTCTTTGATCCTGTTGCAAAGTCCTGAGATATCCATTTCATATCGCCAAAGATGCCCGACTTTCTGTATCCCCGCAAAAACATTCCTGCTTCCTGAAGATTATCCTTCATATAGTATTCGTCAGCATCCCAGCGTATTTCTGCTTTTCCCATAGTAAGCAGATGCCCGATTATTCTTTTCTCAGATGTGGATAATGCATTAAATCCTGCGAAGATCACTTTGTCCCATTCGTCAAATTTAACATCAGCAATGGTTTCGGCAAGCAGGCGGCAAACAAGCCCATGGTAAGCCAGATTGCGTGAAACCAAGGATGAGGTAAAAGATTTATAAACTCCGGCAAGGGAATTATAGAAACGTATATACTGTTTTTCAGCTTTGGTTAGTTCCTTCTCTCCCAGGTTCCAGTTTTCGATGGCTTTGGCTTCACTCAGGTAGGAAAATACATCTGATGCTTTTACCATATAGCGATCTACCTCATCAAAGTCTGCCAGCAGCATATTCCCCCAAGGCATAAATTCGTCAAACGATCTTGCCTCCTGCCCTTCGGCATCAGAATAAGCCTTATAAAGATTAAAAAGGAGTGTCATCGGATCAGGCACAATGTATCCTGATTTCAAACGGATAAAGTCTTCAATTGCAAGAATATCCGGCGCCCATATTGGCTTTGCAAGAGTCTGCGCAAGGTATCGCCTCAGGAAAAGGCCAGCCCTGCGGTTAGGCAGGATAACAGCCAGCCTCTTTTCACCAATCCCAAAGGTTTTGGAAATATCTTCAGCAAGTGTTTGCAGAAATGGCTTTGTCACTGGCAACTTTTCAAGTGCTACTAATAGTATCTAATAAAGGCAGAAGTTCCTGCGCCCGCTTCAATCCATTCAGGCTTCCCATATCAGCCCATTTTTCAGGTTCATGGATATAAACACCTATCCTGTAATTCTGCGCAAGGCTGAGATAGAGATCCATTATCGGGAAAGGCTTATTTTGCCGGGAGAATGCAAAAAGAGAAGGATCAATAATATGAATGCCGCTAAAAGCCAGCGGATCCAATTTACCAATAGCCCCGGTAACACGCTTAACTTCCCCGGTTTTTGCATCCTGCCATCCTTTGAGGTAGTTTTGGTTATCCAACAGTAAAAACCGGGAAGAATTGCGGCGGCTTACAGCCAGTGTAGCAAGATTCCCTTCGGCCTGATGATGCTGGAGCATCTGGAGTATATCTATTCCCGACAATATATCCACGTTGTGCAACAGGAAAGGTTTGCCATCCGAGAAGAACCCGGAAGCTTTAAACAAGCCACCTCCTGTATCGAGCAATTTCTTGCTCTCGTCAGATATGGCAATTTCAAATCCATTGAATTCGGAACTTTTCAGGTAATCAATTACTTGTGCCGCATGATGATGCACGTTAACTATAAAAGACGTTATCCCCTGTTTTGCTAAACGATGGATCAAGCCGCCAATAATAGGTTTGCCCCCAATTTCGATAAGGGCTTTTGGTTTATTCTCAGTAAGCGGCTTTAACCGGCTACCAATGCCTGCGGCTAAAATCATTGCCTTCATGCCAGTTCGTCTTTATGTTGCTTGTAATAGTTTCGCATTACCACCTTCTGTAATTCCCGGTAAATGATCATCTCGGTAATCAGTTCATAACGTGGAATATCAGGATATTCATTTTCTGCTTCAATAATTGCTTGGTCACTAAGGTCAATTTGGTAGAGCAATGAAAGCAACTTATGAAAATCACGATCAATGAGCATTTCCATAAATCCTGCTAATTGCCTGAACACTTCTTCGTATGCCATTTTCATGTTCCCTGAAAAATAAATATCCATGCCGAACATCGAAAAATCCTTTATAATCTGCTTAACAGTCTGTTGAATAATATCTGTTTGCAATTTGTAAGGTGAAATATCAAAATCTTCCATTATTAGAAACTATTGGGAGTTATACTTTTCGGGGTTTACACAATTGCTTTTCTTTTTTGGCAGGCCTGCCACACTTTTTGCAATTGAATTTTACTTCCCCGGGCTTTATTTTGGAATCATCGCTGCTAATGCACAAGGTCTTGCTCATAGAAAAAGATAAAGTGTAAAAATACTCAATCCCTGGTTTCGATCTGAAAATGTTTTTGGATAACATTCACCGGGAATGAAGACAGAAGGTGATCACACAACCTGGAGGCACAATAAACTGAGCGGTGCTGCCCACCAGTGCAACCGAAATTAACCTGCAAATGTTTGAATTCACGACTCATATATAACTCAACTGATTGACCGACTATCCTGAAGATATTTGCAAGGAACTTTTCTACTTCCGGGTTGCCCTGGAGGTAATCAATCACAGGTTTATCTTTGCCGGTAAGGCTTTTATATTCCTGAAATCTTCCGGGATTAGGCAGCGCGCGGCAATCAAACACAAATCCGCCACCATTTCCGGTATAATCTAATGGTATTCCGTTCTTATATGAAAAACTACTGACGCTCACCGAAAGCCCGCTAAATTTTTGCGACTCAGGAATTTCAATTTTGATTTGCGCCATTTTTTCAATAACCGATTTTAGTTCGGGCAAAACGACAGGAATATCAACATTATAAGCAAACCACTGCATTTGCTTCAACACATAAGGAATGCTCTGAAGAAAATGAGGTTTTTTTTCAAAGTAGCCTCTGAAACCATAGGCTCCGGCTACCTGTAGCAACCTTACCAGGACGAAAGCATAATATTGCCTGGTGAATTCATCTTCGTCTATGGAAATATAGTGTTTGAGTTCGTTTAAATAATGCTTTAGCATTTCTTCGCGAAAATCAGGAGACAGGCCCGCCTTTGCCTGGAATAGCAAACTTGCCAGGTCGTACTGCAATGCACCCCGGCGCCCACCCTGATAATCGATGAAAAACAGCTTGTCGCCATCCACCATAATGTTGCGGGATTGGAAGTCGCGAAACATGAAATAATCTGATGGTGTTTGTGACAGGTATTCGGCCAGGCGGCCAAAATCATCCTCAATCAATTGTTCATCGAAAATGATTCCATTCGGCTTCAGAAAATAATATTTGAAGTAGTGCAAATCCCACATTATAGATTGTCTGTCAAAATTTTGGCGCGGATAACAGTAACTGTAATCAAGATCGCGCCCGGCAACAATCTGGAATCTGGGCAATTCGGCAATGGCTTTCCGATAGAGTAATTCTACTTCAGCTGATACTGGTGAGCCGGTTTCCCTGCTCGTAACCATTTGATAAAGCGTTTTATCTCCCAAATCCTGTAGCAGATAGATACATTCGTCTTCCTGTGTTGCATATATTTCCGGGACAGCCAATCCGTGGCTGCTAAAATGCCGGGTGAAGGCCAGGAATGCACTGTTTTCTTTGGCATCGGGGTTATAAACGCCAATGGCCGAATAAGTATGGCCTTGCATACGAAAGTATTTTCTAGCAGAGCCGGATAAAGGCAACTGGTTGAAAAGCAACACTTCCTCCCCTGCCCAGCTCAGATAAAGCCGCTTTAGATTGTCAATTTCCTGCATAAACTTTCTTTCATTCGAAAGCAGAATATAGTTCTGATCTCTGTTGACAAACTTAATTAAAATAATTATAGTATTCACCACGGAACACGGAGATCACAAAGCTTACTCTCAATTTGTTCTATTTCAATGGTGTTCAAATTATCGCAAAACAAAGTTTTCAGATTAACTCTGTGCTTCTCCATACTCTCCGTGTCTCTGTGGTTAAAATAGCATCGCAATTTACAACTGTATTTCATCAGGATTGATTACTTTCGCACCACTATT
>CAZEDO010000045.1:0-27534 GCA_964511085.1 uncultured Lentimicrobiaceae bacterium | reverse complement strand
TCATGTTAAATATCGGCGGAGTCACGGTTATATAACCGGTCTTTGTTTTGGTATCCGTGCTGCCCGGTTTTGTAATTGCAAGCGTTACATCATAGGTTCCAACAGTACTATACGTTATTGCTGGAGGGGTTTGACCACTATAACTTGCAGGAACACCACCCGGAAATGACCAGTTCCATCCTGTTGGGCTACAGCTGGAAATATCGGTGAAAGTTACGGTATTACCAACTACTACAGTTGCTGGAACACCTGTAAAATCTGCAATCAGGTTTTTGACAGTTATATATCCTGTTTTTAACTCCGTGTTATTTCCTGCTCCATCCGTCACAGTCAATGAAACATCGTAAGTCCCTGCGGCACTATACGTAATGGACGGAGGATTTTGTCCAACATAACCTGATGGTATTCCTCCCGGAAAACTCCATGTCCAGGTTAGAGGTGAACCTAAAGATTGATCGGTAAAAGTAACGGCACCTCCCGAACAGATAGTTGTTGGAGTGCCTGAGAACCTTGCAGTTAGAGCAGGTGGCGCAAAATTAAAAACACCTACCTGATTCTTTCTTGCTCCACCTGAGAAATATTCGCCAATTGACCAGAATGTAACATCATCAGTAGGGTCAATAGTCATTTGGGCATAATCTCCGTATCTGGAAGATGGGTCAACCTGAACACCATTTGCAATTACTTCTTCTGCAAATGTCATAGTTCCTATTGGATCTGATGCATATCTACCCGTATATCTCAATGAAGGAAATTGAGTAGTACTAACAGTTGTATATGCCAACGCAATATTACCATTGACATCCATACACATATTACCGCTAAATGCACTATGTCCGTTGGGTTGTGAATAAGTTCCTTCCTGGTAAATAGTCCAGGGAGCACCATCGGTAGTTTGCCTTAACTCATACCAACGTATACCAGCTTTGTTATCATTCCCATCCAGGTCAACTACGAAATTAAATACTACAGTATTATATGTCGGAAATCTGCGGTATTGTGCCATATACATAATGGTAGCCTGCAATGCATCAATATCACTGCCTGAAGGTTGTGGCAGATTAGAAAATGATCCTCCATCGAAAAGGCCATCAAAAGGCTGGGTGTTCAAAATCTGCGGGCTTGAGATAGTTGAACTGGCAGGAGTAGTCCAGTTGACATTAATTGACCAGATTTTAAGGTGATCAACAGTTACTCCACTCCATGCATCATCCTGCATATAAACAATAGGAGCATTCCCAACAGCAGGTAAAGCGCTTCCATTAGCATTAAATCCCAAAGGACTATAAAAACCACTGTTCACAATCCCGGGAAGCGAAAACCCAATCATTTGGGCAGTACTATTTCCAACAAGCATTTTATCCCTTTCAAGAGCAAATACGACCTGGCTGGTAGTTGGAGAACTCTGATCTTTGTTGGCAGTAATATAATACCCATCCGACCAGACAGAGAATTTAGGATAATCAGGAAAACTACTCGTAGGGAAACGGTAAACCCACCAGCCACTGGTTACTGGATTCGGCCCTTTACTAACCGCGACATCAAATCCATTTGAGTAGAATTCAGTTATTAGAAACCGATCGGCAAACTTATCATACATCACTATTGGATCACCCATTGTTCCGGGGAGTATAGTTCCAAGAGATGCAACGGGAATCAGAGCGCTACCTGTTTTATCCCATATCCTGAAAGAAGTGTTCCATGAATTCATAAAATGGTTTGGGCCAACAGCACCTGTTGGGTCACTTGGTGTAGCGCTGGCACTGGCAGCCTCAAAAGTAAGTGATGGTGCTTTCCCAGGCGTTTTGTCCGCCATTATCTGCTTTTGCCATAAGGGATCATTACCTTTCGGCAGTCCTTTACCAGGAACAGAGGTATTGGCACCCCATCTTTTTGGGTTAACTTCTTTAGGAATGTCTTGGGCAGGAATAAACGTCCCGTCAGCTATCTGAGAAGCAATGGAAGGGACTTCAATCATTTTCTCAGACGTTACAAAAAGCGTAGCTTTCTGAGCAGGCTCAGTGTTTTGTGCAAAAAGTTGTAAACCAAAAGAAACAAAACAAGCCAGAAGTAAAAAGTAAGTAATTTTTTTCATAAGAGTTGTTTTTTAGTGATTGGTGTAAGTGATTGAAATTATTAATATTAGGATAATATTGGAATGAATCTATTCTATTAGTCAAAAATATATGATTTATTAAAAACATCAGATTATCAACAATTTATTCGCCTCTTTACCGCCAAAACAAAGGACTGGTTAAGAGGTCATTTCAACAAACTTCTATGGGACAACTTTACCGATGGCAGCTGACGAATTATTATCAATATTAGCCATATCGGCAGAATCAATCAGTCCGTCACCATTGATATCTTCCGGTAAATACCCTGTTGCGGCTGCAGATGACAAATTATCAACCGGTGCCATATCGCCTGAATCAATAATTCCATCCTGGTTTACGTCTCCTCCAAATATTACATATTTTCCTGAAACCAGTTTCAGATTACTGCCATAAGCTTGTCCTATAGCCGAACTGAAGTTATAGCTCATCGTAGCTCCGGCAAATGATACCGGAACACCATTCCAGGTTTCAATACTATTCCGGTGCTTTAATACTATATAATAGCTGGAGCCAAGGGAATTAGGTATGCTTAAAGAAGCAGTTCCATCAGAATTTACATTTACTGTATAGGGCCCTCCGGCTATCGCATAGGGGGATGTCGAATTGTGAAGCTCTACTGTTATCTGGTCAGCTACTGTACCCGGGAATTGATTTCCTGCCCCATTCTGTGCCTTATTCATTGTTGCCCCGTTGAACAATCCTTCAAGGAAAACTGTCAGGTTAAGGTTCTTATCAGCACTAAGGATAATAACGTAATAGTCTTCCGTTTCACCATAATCATAGTTGGAACAAGCATCAAAATCGCCATTAGCCCAAACTTCCCTGACGCGCATACGGGTTATCCCTATTGATGCAGAAGCAGGCACCGTAAAGGTGATTGATCCGGTAGCAGGAGTTGGTGGAATATCTATATTCCCTAACTTTTCTATTGTCTCAAAAGCACCATTCTGATTGTAATCGATCCAGACAGAAATATTGTTCCCGTCTGAATACGTTCCGGGACTAAGTGTTATGGTATTGACAGACCCAAGCGCAAGATTGGTTGACATTGTTTTGTAACAATTATAATATGGACTTGTTGATGCCCCTGTTGCGTTATTAATTGTCCCAAGCTGCACCAATGTAATAAAGTCTCCCGCACTGGTACCAGTGGAATAAGTTGGTATGCAATAGCTTCCTGGCATAACATTTATATAGTTAGTCTTCGCTTCCGCATCCGAACCATAAATATTGGAAGCTGTAAGGGTAACTGAATACTGGCCAATTGCCGTAAACTGAACCAGTGGATTTTGTGAATTTGCATTTGTCCCACCTACAAAAGTTACTGTGGAAGGACTGAATGACCACACCCAGCTTGTTGGTCCAAAAACAGACATATCATTAAGTGTAACCGTCTGCGAAATTGCAGGGGTAAATTCAGAAGCCAAAAAGGCAGCTGCAGGCGTCGCGAAAGTTGTAGCATTAGCTGAAATACCGTATGAATATTTATGAGTTCCATCATACGACCATGCCCTGTAATTATAAGTTGTTCCCTGGCTCAACCCGGTATGGTTAAAGGAAGTCCCGCTTCCGGAATAAAGAACGGTTCCTCCGCCAGGGATGGTGTTTCCAACAGCATAGGTTGTTCCTGTAACCGGAACCCCAAATGAACCTGTAGCAGACCAAACAACCATAACATTATTGCTGCTTGGATTCCTGTTCCATGAAAGGTTGACCTGTACATTGCTTGCCGTTGTAGCTGCAAAAACAGAAGGGTTGAGTGGCCCGGTTTCAATGAGATCACTCTTCCATAGCCCGCGGCCAAATGTGGCTGCCATGAGTCGGCTATTTGATGGATTGGCAGCATCGTAGTATATTTCCAATTCACGCACATCCACCACAGGTAAGCCCGTACTATAAACAACCCAATCGGGCATATCGGTGTTTTTGAACAATACTCCTGTTTGGGTACCAATGTATAGCCCTTCAGCGCTATTCTTATCATAAACTATCGAGTTGACAGGAACACCGGGAAGAGCCCCCGGAACCAACGTCCATGATGCACCTTTATTCCCTGATTTATAAACATTATATCCTGCCGTGGCATATACAATGTTGGGATCAGTTGGGTGTGCCTCCAAATCAGATGGTGTATCCCCTCCGGGAAGGGCACAGGCAGTCCATACCGGGCTGGCAGCATTAGCATTATCAGATCGCTGAACATTACCCCATCGAACAACATACAAAATATCCGGGTTTGCCGGCGACTGCTCCAGAACAGAACAATCATCTGTTTCTCCTGATGAAATCTTCGACCATACCGGGGTTCCCGCCGTTACATCATTACTTTTCCATACATTTTTATAACCAACAAACATCTTTCTTGGGTCGGGTTCGCTAAGGATAAACGGGGTTACCCATCCACCGCCTTCATTAATTCCATTTACACCATCCCCTGCAATTTGAGCCTCCCCTTCATTATTGTACTTGCGGAAGATTGAGCCATAATAGATTGTATGATAGGTATAAGCATCATTTATATAATCAACCGCACATTCCATCCCATCACCCCCACCAGTAGCCACCCAGCCTGTTGAAAGATTCATATAAGTTCCATTATCCTGAAGTCCATTAATGGTTTTCTGGGAATTTGTAAGGCTCTGTCCTAATTTGTAAATCTGCCCGATTGTCATGCCTACCGTGCAATCAGTCCAGTTTGTACCTCCATTTGCTGTGTAGTATATTCCTCCATCATTACCGGCATATAGCCTTCCGTTTGCAGGTGAAAATCCCAGAAAATGGCAGTCGGCATGAGCTGCCGGAACACTGCATCCTCCATACCAGTGAGAATTGATTATCCAGGTTATCCCTCCATCAACTGATTTCCATACATTCACTCCTCCCACGTATACTACATTAGCGTTGGCCGGATCAGCTGCTATGGCAAGGTCATACCAACCTTGACCGCCTGTTCCGCTTCCATCACACGACCAGTCAAGTATATTTGGTGATGTGGATCTTGTTGTAAAATTCAAACCAGCATCGATTGACTGGTAAACTCCCTGAAAACCACTGCTGTTATCGGATTGCAGAAAATAAACACAATTTGGGCTGGCAGCGGAAACAGCAATTGCTCCCCGCTGTCCCGATGTTAATCCCGATGTGACCTGGATGAAAGACAGCCCGTTATCGGACGATCTGTAAAAATTGCCATATGACTCAGCATAAACGATATTACTATTACCCGGCTTCAGACAGATATCTGAAAAATTTCCGGACACAGTTTGTGTCCACGAAGCTCCATTGTTTATTGAACGATAAATCCCACCGGTAGTGGCAGCCAGAAAGATTGAAGAAGTTCCGGGGTGCTGAACCAGCTTACAAACGGTAACATTACCCATTCCTATATTGGAAACTACCCAGTTATATCCGCCATCTATGCTTTTGAACACACCCATTCCGGGTGCATCTCCATGATCCCTGTCGCCAGTTCCCATAAGGATAGTATTTGGATTAGAATAATCAACAGATATTGCAGATACCCCTATTGTTGGCAGGTTATCAGTAGATGTGCTCCAGGTACTGCCATTATTAGCTGACAACCAAAAGCCACCCGAAGGCGACCCCACATATATTTTATTTTGATCGGTAGGATGAAATGCAACCACATTCAATCTTCCAAGGCCTTCATATCCGGCAGGGCCGGGAGCAGGAATAGTTGAAGGTCCAAGCGAAATCCAGTTTCCGGAACTGGAACGGTTAATATTTGTGAATGATTGCCAGGCATTAAAAATTTTATCAGGAGCTGGTTTAGTACCATCTGGTGAAATCCGGCCTCTCATTATATATTCCCACCTTTTAAATACCTTCCACCCACAACCTTTTGTGATAGTCCTGTTCTTCCAGTATTTCTCAAATGCACTAACTGTTGCAAAATAATTTGCTCCGGGATCCTGCATCATCTGAATCCAATATGGGTAATCCGATGTATCCTTTGATGAAGAAGGAGTCTGTGATGATGTATATTTACCTGTCAATAGTAAAAAAAACATCAGGGTTAATGTGAAATAAATCCTTTTCATATCATTAAAATTATATTGGTGATAATAGCACGAATAGTCGTTTGAGTGAATTGAAAATCATTATGTCAATTTGATACCGCATGAGCTAAGCTTTCTCTTAATTTCCACCGAATTACCCTATAAGTATTTCAATCATACTGAAATTCAATGGAATAACTTTATACTTAATGAGCTTTATAACTTTATGCTTAATGAGTGAGCCAAACAAAGACTGATGGACAAAAACAGCCTTTTCAATTTCAAATAGTAAGACAAAAGAACTTGACGAGAAGCACGAGAAATAGTATTCAATTCAGTAAATCAAAATTTCCAAATCAAGGAGAAGATTAGGTATACGCTTGATTAAGAAATAATTCGTCTAATTAATACCATAATAGAAATGCAACCAATTTTACATTCTGCTTTATTTAAAGCAAATTTAAAAAAATTGCGATACTACCAAGAAAAAAGGTGTCCGGATTCAGGAATCCGGACACCTTTTTTCTCCCACCCAATTTCCCGACTTATAATAAATACATATTATTAATCAGCGACTTAATCGAATTTATAACGAAATATCTGTCTTGATTCAGGAATCCGGAATACATATTCTAAAATCTAATTGCAAACAGCATTTAATGTGAATATACTGGTTTTGTCAATAAAATGCAAAAGCTATGGTTACATTGTTTACCTTTGCACAATCTTATATCCTACCTATCTATATCCCTGACAACATTAGTTCAATTAAGAAAGAAGGGGAAGTTACTCCCCATGATCCTCATTATGCAGACGATTTTGGAAAAGCAGGCTATTTGACCATAACATTATAATTAATAGTATCAAACCGCTGACAAGCCTTACTTAAGAAGCTTTCAGCCTTTCTAAAACTTAAAAATGTCATTCGAAAACTTAAATTTAATTGAGCCCATCCTTAAGGCTATAAAAACAGAAGGATACACAGTGCCTACTCCAATTCAGGAGAGGTCGATTCCCATTATACTTCAAAGAAGAGACCTGCTCGGCTGTGCCCAGACAGGAACTGGAAAAACAGCAGCTTTTGCTATTCCCATTCTTCAACTACTCCGGGATGAGCAAATCAATATAGCCAGCCCAAGAACTATTAAAGCCCTTATTCTGACACCAACCAGAGAACTTGCAATACAAATTGGCGATAGTTTCACATCTTATGGAAAACACGTCGGACTAAAACACCGCGTAATTTTTGGTGGTGTACCACAAAATCCACAAACAAATGCACTGAAAGCAGGGCTAGATATACTTATTGCAACACCTGGCCGCTTGCTCGACCTTATGGATCAGGGATTTATCAATCTACGGCATATTAAATTCTTTGTTCTTGACGAAGCTGATCGTATGCTAGATATGGGATTTATCCACGATGTAAAAAAAGTAATCGCCAAATTACCAACAAAAAAACAGACTTTGTTTTTTTCAGCTACAATGCCTTCCGAAATTCAAAAGCTGGCAGATAGTATCCTTGTTAATCCTGTTAAAGTTGAGGTTAAGCCTGTTACAGCTACTGCAAACCTTATCAGCCAATCAGTTTATTTTGTAGAAAAAAACGATAAACGATCATTACTGCTTCACTTGCTGGAAGACAAATCTATCTCAAGTGTACTCATTTTTACACGTACGAAGCATGGTGCGGATAAGGTGAGCAAGGATCTGATAAAAATGGGGATAAAAGCTGCTGCCATCCATGGGAATAAATCGCAGAACGCGCGTCAGGCTGCTTTAGATAACTTTAAAAACGGGCAAACACGGGTGCTGGTTGCTACCGATATTGCAGCCCGGGGAATTGATGTTGAAGAACTTTCGCTTGTAATCAACTACGAATTACCTAACGTACCCGAAACTTATATCCATCGCATAGGAAGGACAGGCAGAGCAGGAGTCAGTGGTATGGCGATCTCATTTTGCGATGCAGAAGAAAAAGCATTTCTTAAAGACATTCATAAACTCATTTCGAAGATTATACCTGTTGTTTCAGATCATCCTTATGCGATGAGTGACACTTCGCTGAATACCCCCTATATTGCTCCAAAAAAAGTTGTTCAGCAGCACAGACCAGCAACTTCAGGTTATTCCCGAGGAGGCGAGAATAAATGGCATGGTCGTCAGCAGTCAAGGACAAGATAAATTTGTTCGCTTTACTGAAAAGTATCTCATTATGCTCCCGATTTTAAGTAAAATAAATAAATTGCCCGATAACGGTAACAAGATAATCCTGCTTTCTGATGCGAAAGAAATCAAACCTGGCTTAATAACAGATCAGGAACTAGCTTATCTTCTACAGCGCAGGGAATCAAAAAAAGAACTTATAGCTTTTAACAGATATAACAAATGGCTGTTCATCCAGTTTATTGCTCCTCTTGCCGAAGGCAAACCTTTAGGACCTTATCTCGAAAAATGCCGCAAAGCCGGAGACAGTGTTCTTTCAATGCTCCACGACCATGAAATTACGGAAGTTACGATTTCATCTTCTTCAGGCATGGCTGCGGAATTGCTGGCTTACAGCGAAGGGATGCTTCTGGGAAGTTACCAGTTTCTGAAATACCGTGCAGATGCCGGCGAAAAAAGTTTCAAATTGCAGCATATTCAGTTGATTTGTTCAAAGATTTCAATGGACGAAATCAATGAACTTTCACAGCTCACAAAAGCAGTTTACAAATGCCGCGACCTTGTGAATGAGCCTCTTTCTTTTCTAAATGCCACAGTCCTGGCAAATGAATTCGAGGAAATGGGATCTAAAGTTGGAATAAATGTTGAAGTTCTTACCAGGAAGAAAATAGAAGCTCTGAAAATGGGAGGCCTCCTTGCTGTAAGCAAAGGCAGCCCGGATCCTCCCACATTTACCATTATGGAATGGAAACCATCAGGCTACATAAATACCAAACCAATCGTGTTTGTTGGCAAAGGTGTGGTGTACGACACCGGAGGGCTGAGCCTGAAACCAACCAGCAGCATGGATACCATGAAATGCGATATGGCTGGTGCTGCCGCTGCAGCCTGTGCAATTTATATGATTGCCATGGCGAGACTTCCGCTACATATAATTGCCTTACTTCCTGCTACAGATAACCGCCCTGATGGTAACGCTTATGTTCCGGGAGACATTATCACTATGTTCGATGGTACTTCAGTAGAAGTATTAAACACCGATGCCGAAGGACGCCTGTTGCTGGCAGATGCATTGAGTTACGCGAAAAAATATAATCCGGCACTGGTAATCGATCTTGCTACACTTACTGGTGCTGCTGATTCAGCTGTAGGCCGATATGGTATTGTAGCTATGAGCGCTTTGGCTGGAGAAGATTACAGCCTGCTTCAAAATTGCGGAGAAAAGGTATGCGAACGAATAGCGCCGTTCCCTTTCTGGGATGATTATGCCGAATTACTCAAATCAGAAATTGCTGACCTGAAAAATATTGGAGGACCCAAGGCTGGAGCTATAACAGCAGGGAAATTTCTCGAACACTTTACTGATTACCCCTGGATTCATTTGGATATTGCAGGCCCTGCTTTCGTGGATAAACGCGACAGTTATCGCGGACAAGGGGGAACAGGCATAGGCGTAAGGCTACTGTATGAGTTTGCAAAAAGTATTGCAGCAAAAGTCAATTAAGATTTTGTTAAAAAACTAGAGGTCGCTTCAAAAGGCGACCTCTTTGTACAATTGATAAAACCCTGTTATTTTTTAGGAGTTTGTGTAGGTTTGGCAGTTGGAGCAACTGCAGATTTTGCTGAGCCTCTTTTATGATGTTTCTTTGAAGTTGCAGCAGGAGCAGTTGACATTTTTTTTACAGATGTAGCTGAAATTGAAGCAGCTCCAATTTCAGGGGAAGTGGCCATAACTTCAGTAGGACCAGCCTGTTTTTGAGTCTCCCGTTTTGTGGTTGTTGTTATAACCGCCTTTTGTACTTCCTGTTTCACAGCAGGAGTAGCTGTTGCAGCCTTTTGCGGTTGGCTATTTACAGTTGCATTCTGAGCCATAACTGTTGTAGTTGCTGCAATCAGAATTGCAGATACGATAATCAAAACCTTTTTCATTTTTTTGCTAATTTAAGTTTAATGTTAGTTAATAGCATGTTATTAGATAAATGATGGGCAAAGATACAGCCGCAAATACTCATCTAATGTTAAACACTGTTAATTAAATCTAAGAATTGTTAACACTGAATTTTCAACCTATACTCAATTTTAGAGAAAAGTCTATAATCTTATATAGAAAAGTCTGTTGTCAAATACAATTCCAGCACACGCATACCGTTGATTTTGAGTATTTTTGTTAAATTATACTTTGGCTAAATTGGCTATGTGAAAAAAGCAAACCCATAGGCTCAAGATAAAGCCGAAAAAGGCATTCTAATTAAACAAATTCAACTATCTCCCAAGGAGATCAGGAAAGACAATAATCTATATTGTGAGAACACTACGATTAACACTCATCCTGGTTTTAATAACAGGTTTTGCCACCGGGCAGTCAGATCATATCCTGAAAGTGCTTTTCCGCTATGGTTCGCGACCTGCACAAGGATATGAAAAAATTGAACATACTGACTTTGGGGGCATTCATGGCGGACATGTATGCCTTAGCATAGATTCTATCGTTATCGGATTCGATTCTCCCGATGGTTATCACATTTTCCCCAGGCAAAAGAATATTAAAGGTGTATTTGTGCAGGAAGATGAACAAACCTATTTGAAGGATACTATAACAAAGAAATACGCAATTGTCGAAATTCCAATTACCGAAACTCAATATCAGCAGTTAAATATCATCATAACAAGCTATCTGGATATATCACCTTATGATTATGCATTCTTTGGAATGCGATGCGCTTCAGCAACATACGATATTCTCAGTCAGATTGGGATTTTGAGATACAAATCCTATTACAGCAACGTGTTTTCAAATTTTTATCCAAAATTACTTAGAAGAAAAGTATTTCATTTAGCTAAGGAAAATAACTATAAGATCCTCCGATTCAAAGGAAGAAAATCCCGGACATGGGAGGAAGATTAAAAGTATGTTTACTATATCAATACTCCGGTAACTTTTCATTTCTCGCAACTTAGCGAAGCGTTCTCATGAGCTCAGCGAATAAAGACGCAAAGGCGCAAAACGTTGATTCTCAGCACTATGTGATATCGAAAGAATCGTATGTAATATATTGACAATTAGCATATTATAAAATATTACCGGACTGTTGCTATATCTTGCTATTTGGCTTTTGTATTATACTAATTCTTTTTAGGTTTACTTTCTGTTAAACCTTCGGCTTTTCGAAAGCGAACCTGCTGTAATTAGCTTTTAAAAAGGCCCGATTACAGATTTGACTATTTCGAATGTTTCATCAGAAGCTCCCTGCATAGCCTGGGCTACTGTAAGTGGCATTCCTGCCGACATCGCTGAAGTGTTCATAAGAGCTACATAGGCTTTACCATCCTCTTTTTCGTAAACAGAAATGCGGCATGGCATCATCACGGAAACAATCCTTTCGTGGTTCTTCTCAAGCATTTGACCTGAGTATTCAGGCTTGCAAATCTCGATTACCTGCACAGGTCTCACTTCTTTACCCGACCTGGCCAGCGATTGCTGAAGATTGTGAACAGCCGGATTCTGCCATTCTTTTTGATTTGCAGCTGCAATAAGTTTTTCAACTGTGGTAGCCACATCAAAAGGGCTCACCTGCTCAATAATTAATTGGTTTGTGTTCATTGTCCTGAGTTTTATCCTGTTAATTTAATTCCTTGGCAATAGCAATGGCAGCAATGGTTCCATCAGCAACAGCAGTAGTTATCTGCCGGTATTTCTTGCTAATAACATCTCCAACTGCATATACACCCGGCACGCTGGTGCGCATATCTTCGTCCGTCTTAATATAGCCCCAGCTGTCAAGTTCAAGTCTATCACTGAACATGGCGATATTGGGTTTCATTCCGATGAATACGAACACGCCATCGCTGATCAGCTTTGTTATCTTTCTCGTTTTTAAGTTTTCTATTTCTGTTACCATTTTATCGCCTTCACGCGCAAAAGACCTTGGTTCATGCTCAAAAAGAGTTTTGATTTTTGGATTTGCTAATAACTTTTCCTGTGCCTGCTTATTAGCAGTGAAAGTATCAAACTGGTGTACTATTGTAATCTTACTGGCAAACTTGCTGATAAAATCAGCCTCTTCAACGGCTGAATTTCCACCTCCAATAACAACAACTTCTTTGTCGCCATAATATTTAGCATCGCAGGTTGCACAGTAGGAAATCCCCTTTCCTTTCATTTCTTTCTCACCCGCTACGCCCATCAGGTTCGGCGATGTTCCGGTTGCAATGATGATTTTTTTTGCTTTAATGGTTTCGAATTCATCTATAACAACTTCTTTATTTTCGAGATCAATTTTAGTAACATCAACGGCCACCTTATATATTGTACCACACAATTTTGTTTGTTCCGACATGTTGTGCGACAACAGATACCCGGGTTGCGGATCAATAAAACCAGGGTAGTTGGACACTTCGTGGGTCGTAGAAACATGTCCGCCAGGGAGCGCAATATCGATGAGCACTGTATTCACTTTCGATTGGCACAGATACAATCCTGCTGTAAGTCCGCCAGGCCCCGCACCTAAAATAAGAACATCAAATTCCGAGACAGTGGGTGTTATGAGAGCCTTTATTTCCTGTACTCTTTTGGCAGGCAATAAACTATCCAGTTGGTTGATGATATCGCTTCGCTTGATTCCTCCGCTGAGGGTGTTGGCAAGTTGCACACCGTTATCGAAAAACAAAAGTGTTGGTGATGATCTTACTCCGAGTTTTTCAGCTAATTCCTTATTTTGCTGACGGAACATTTTTACAAACTTGATATCTTTGCCATATAGCCTAGCCAGCCCTTCAAACTTGGGAGCTACTGCTTCGCACGGTGGACATTCGGTAGAATAAAAATCTAGTACAACTTTGCCGCCGGCAAGAACCTCTGATTCGAATTCGGATGCTGATATTTCTTTCATTAACTGCTTTTTAATCTGTTATTTTATTAATTATGTGTACTGATAATATTCGGTTTATACCGGTGAGCGCTATGATGTATGCTTTTCAAAGTATGCGCTAAATCCTAGTTCTAATAATTCTTTTACCGGACGACAATCCGTAGAACTTATAGTCCCCGTATTGTTTTTGGCTACCGAAGCACATCCTCCCCCGCATGCCAGTTGCAGGTTGCAGGTGCGGCATGCGTCAATAGCGGTAACATCCCTGCTTTCCCACAGGTTAATCATTTCCTCTTTCCGGGATATCCCGGGATAGAAAGTTCCTAACGATTCATCAACTTTCCCTACGGTAGCCGTGCAGGAAAATATATGACCGGTATAATCGAAAGCCCATTCAGTTTTACAGGCAGGGCAGGCATCAAACAATGGATCGGGAAGGCTTCCGTTTTCGGCAAGGAACTTAGAAACCGAATATGCAGGTCTGTGAAATTCGAGAATATGGGGATGCAGCTTTGCCATTTTATAAAGGGTTTCGTAGAGCGAAATCCGGCTAAACAGTTTTTCAGAAGTTGCCTGACAATGATGAAGTTCATAATTCCGCCCAAGCTGTGTTTTGAAATACTCACTTGCGGTCCAGCCTTTATCTATCGCAAATTGAGCCAGTTCGGGCAAGCCGTCAATGTTTTCCTTATCCACTACCATACGCAGGTTCACCGGTATTTTATTCAGCAGGCAAGCATCAATTCCTTTAACAATCTTATCAAATGTAGTTCCTCCGCCTTTCAGAAAACGACGTGTATCGTGCACACCTCCTTTACCATCAAGGGTAACCTGTATTTCGCGGATGCGGGCATTTCCCAAGATTTCAATGTATTCTTCCAGCATGTAGCCATTGGTCACAAAACAGACTTCCAGAGCAGAATCATTTGCCAGCCTCAGCATATAACCAATCATTTCCTTTTGCTTCGGCGAATTCTGCAAAGGCTCCCCGCCAAAAATTGTAAGGTATTTTTTACGGCCGGCAAATTCAGTATTGATATAGCAGAAAAAAGCATCAACCACTTTATGTGTTAGTCCTGTGGCCGGATTCGCATATTCGTCCTGATAACAATAGGTACAAGCGAAATTGCAACTGTAATTCGGGACAAAAAACAACTGCACCTCATCTTCATCCCGGGAATCAATAAAATCAAGATATTTACTGCGATAAAGAAGTTCCTCTTCTTTTTCATCCATAAAATAACCCTGTTCCTTTAAACTATTCAGGAACTCAGGCGCAATTTCTTTACCGCCAAGAAAATCACCTAACATCCCGCCTTCTTCGGGTGTTAAAATATCCGCGCTTCCGTTCAGCAGATTCACAATAAAATAATTGCCCGACCCGGATATACGGGAGAATATATTATGCCTGGAATAAATCATTAACGTGATTTCATTTGAGCCTTTAATTACGAAGGATGCTTTTGAATTTTGCATGGTAATTCCTCAACTACATTTCTGCTAATCGTGGCAACCAACAACGGTTTTCGAAGTCTTTGCGCAGCATTGGGCTACTTTTTTTGTACTTGTTTTTTCAGTCTTTTTTTTCACAAGGCTTTTCATAATTTCTATTTATTTATACTCGATAAATGAATTAATATTTTTAACGGAAATTAGCTTCGCTGAGCTCACTAGGTTCAGTTGTAAATCTACAACACACTTTTAATACCTTTTGCATTTTTCAATTTCCACCTCCACATCCGGCTGCCTTTTTACCAGCTACCGTAAAACTTACCACTTCGGCATTCCCTTTGGCGTACGGTGCCGATTCCTCAATTATTTCGACAGAAGTGAATCCCGCGTTTTCAAGATGCATCATATATTCGGCACGGGTTACAGCACCGGCCCAGCATTCAGCCACAGCAACTGGATTATTCCGGTATTCGTCAGCTATGGCTGTTGAAGCATAAATATCGCTGATTACGAACCTGCCACCCTTTTTCAGGATGCGGTGTATCTCATTCCATACAACTTGCTTATCACTTGCATGATTGAGCGTGCAATTGGATATTACAAGATCAGCAACGTTATCCGGAAGTTCAAGTTTTTCAAGTTCACAACATATAAAACTAACATTTGTGACCTTAAATTTTTCTGCGTTCTTCCGCGCTTTTTCCAGCATTCCATCAGAAATATCAATGCCATAAACAAAACCTGTTTCACCAACCGATTCTGCCATACGCAACACATCCGTGCCGCGACCGCTTCCAAGGTCAACACAAACCTCACCATCTTCTGGTACTGCATAATTGATAGCACCACCGCATGAAAGGCAGCATTCCGATTCAGCCAATTGGCTGTACCTGTTGTTTATTTGTTCTATTTCCATCCGATTTAGCTCAAAGATATCTAAATTATCAACATGTTTTACAAGGTCTGTTTACAATAAAGAGCCCGAGCAATCCACCGAAAAGAACGCTCGATATCGGGTTGCCTGTTATGGCACATGAGCCGGAGGAGCAGCCCACAAAATAGTAATATAAAAAGCCAAGTATTCCGCCTATTATTACACCTGAAGCAGGCTTCCAGAAAAAGGAAGAGCGGATCAGTTCCTTGAATGTTTTTGGTTTGGTATCCGTTTCACACGTTTCCTTCATCTTTATTCTGATTAATTATTAGTCCTTATTACTGTTGAATTGTTCATCCGGAAATTGTCGGACAACTTAACGGAAGTAGATATTTATTGCACTTTTTTAATCTCTTTCAGCAGGAAGTCTTTCGTTTTAACGCCAACAAAACGGTTGATCTCTTTCCCGTTTTTGAATAAAATGAGTGTTGGAATATTTCGTACCGAGAATTTGGCAGATACATCCTGGTATTGCTGAACATCCACTTTGCAGATTTTGGCTTTTCCATCAATCTCTGCAGCCACTTCATTAAGAATAGGAGCCATCATTTTGCAGGGCATGCACCACGATGCCCAGAAATCTACAAGTGCAATTCCGTTTTTAAGCTGGTGCTGATAGTTGCTGCTGTCCAGTGTAACGATATTCAGATTTTCCGGCACATCCGGCATATTCTTCAGCCTGCGGGCGGCAAAATAGAGATAAGCTATCCCAGCTACAATTAGGGCTATGGTAATAATTACTGCTGTTGATGGCATTGGTTTCGGGTTTACAGGTTAGAAATTCATCAGAAAGCATCGGTGGATCCACATGTTTTCTCTGACGCTGCAAAAGTAAATATTATTTTTATATAAATCGCATTAGTATCACCTAAATCTTTTTAGTATCACTATTTTTTTTACTTTTGCCCCTAAACAGGATGGAATGAGTATGATTTTCAGCGAAGGGCTTACCGCCGGGCAACTTGAAGCATTGTTCGAGAGCGACGACAATTGCCTCGAATTTTTAGCTAACCTCAAATGGGAAAATGGTTTTGTTTGCCGTAAATGTGGAAACACCAATTATTGCGCTGGCAAGACACCGCATTCCCGCCGTTGCACAAAATGCAAATCCGAAGAATCGGCTACCACGGGAACCATCTTTCACAACTGCAAATTCCCGGTAAGCAAGGCGTTCTATATCGCTTACAATGTATGTAAGGGAAAAGAAGATATTTCAACGTATGAATTCGCGAGACGATTGTCGCTCAGGCAAATGACCTGCTGGAATTTCAAGACAAAAACTATAGCAGCGTTAAATCAGATGAATTCGCTTACCCAAAATGAGAAATCGGCCATACAAAAGATGTTGGCAGGCCAATAGTTCAGGCCAGCACTTTCACACCGAAATAGGAAAGAAAAGAAGTTGCGTTGTCTTCCTCCAGAAGCATTATAAATTTCCCTCCTTTGAAGACGTAATACCTGAACACCTGATTTAATGGAGCAATTACGCCAGCAACCGGATCATAATTTAAACAGTGGCTGCAATAACGAAACAACTGCAACCCCGAACGACTGGTGATGTATTGCATAAAAGCCATTCCAACGGTATCATTTGCCTTGGTTATTACCGGCATCTTAACAAACACCTGTCCGTTCCTGATAAAAGACTCAACAGCGTGGCTAGGGATTTTTGTGATTTCTCCGGCTTTGTTATAAATCCTTACACTTGAAGGGCCCATAACTACTTTATCACCGAAATACGTTTTATCATCGGTTATCACGATATCATTTATGGGTGGGTTAATTGCCTTGCTCAAGAATGCGATCAATATCAATCCGAGTATTATAACTGCTCTTTTCATAACTTTTCCTCCTGTAACGGTTAATTTTAATTTAGCATAAAATTACGCACAAGGCTCACCCAGAGGCAACTGCAATCGGTAAGAGGCTAATACAAATCGTTGATTCGCTGCCCGGTGAAACAGGGGAGTTTGGCGTTAAAGTAAGGATGGTTACCGATATATGGGGGGAGTTTACATTACCGGCGAATTTTTGCAGGAAATCTATGCTGCAATCTCAAGTGTTCTTAGTTGGCTTATTCTCTGGATTCAGCGTTTGACAAATTAATCGTATATATTATATATAAACAAAACGCCGTTTGAAAATAATACTTTTACAAACGGCGCTAACAAATTATAAAAGTGACCCCGGAGGGATTACCCCTCCCTCACCCTCCTGCATCACATTGCACTTTAATACCTTATATTCAATACTTTAGCATTTTTAACATTTCATTCCGGTGCATAAAAAAGTATCAAATTGTTGATAATGTTTACCCCATTGTTTACCCCACTTTACATTATTTTGCCTATCTTTGTATATGCAAATTCCAATCAAAATGGCAACAGTATCAACAGTTTACCGGAAAGACAAGCTCAACAAAAAGGACGAAGCTCCAATCCATTTTCGTATCATCAAAGATAGAAAAATTAGTTATATCGCATCAGGTATAATGATAAATATTGATCTTTGGGATTTCGCGAAAAACAAGGTTAAACCAAAACACAAGAACAGTAAGCGGTTCAACTCATTTCTTTCAAATAAGCATGCCGAACTCCAGGACCAGGTCTTTGAACACGACACAGCGCAAAAATCCTTAACCGGACGTCAGCTCCGCGACAAAATCTACGGTAAAAAGCCGACTGACTTTTTCCCTTTTGCCGATGCAATAGTTGAAGAATACAATGCAGCTGGTAAAATCGGCACCTATGACAAAAATAAATCGGTCATAGAAAAATTGAGAAAATACTTGAAAGAAGCTAACATTTGCTTTCAGGACATTACGCCGGAGTTTCTGGCCAAATATGAAAAGTACCTCCGGGAGGACCTTAAAAATAAAACAAACACTGTTGGTAAAGACTTTAAGTTTATCCGTAAGGTTTTCAATGATGCTTATCGCCAGGAGCTGATCCCCCATGAGTCAAACCCATTCAACAAGTACAAGCTGAAAACCGAAAAAACCGAAAGATGCTACCTTACAGAGGATGAGTTGCAATTGTTCGATAATTTCAAAGCAACGCCCGGTACTCGGTTAGACCTTCATAAGGACATGTTTGTTTTTGCTGCCTATGCAGGAGGGTTAAGAGTATCTGATGTATTACAACTGAGGTGGCCTGATTTTGATGGTTCAAACATTAACTTCACTATCAAAAAGACCGGTTCTCAGATTTCTATCAAAGTGCCAAATAAAGGGCTCGAATTAATACACAAATACGAAGCTCAAAAAGCAAATTCTAACGACTATATTTTTCCGATGCTCAATAACGACCTCAATACTGAAGATTTGAGAGCCGTTGACCATGCCATCAGTTGTGCAACATCCTACATCAATAAGAACCTGCAGTATATTGCCCCCAAGGTAGGCATTGAAAAGCACATCAGTTTCCATACAAGTCGTCATACCTGGGCAACCAGGGCACTTCGTAAAGGCATCAGTATAGATAAGGTGTCAAAGCTGATGGGCCATTCTGCCATTAAGGAAACCCAGGTCTATGCAAAAATTATAAGTTCAGAGTTAGACAAGGCTATGGATGTTTTTAATGATTAGATTTGTTTGTCTATTGCACGCCGGTTTGCTAAAATCTCTCATGGTAATCTCAATCAGATGTAAACATGACTTTCCCAATTAAAATGACTGAAAACGAAGTCATTAAAAAACTTATCCTTCATTTGGAGAAAGAAGGCTGGTCTATCGGAGATAATTATTGTCTGGGTTCTAAGCATGGAATGGATATCAAAGCAGTAAAAGACGGAACAACATTAATAGTAGAAGTGAAAGGCGCTGCCGGAGACAAAGAAGCCCCAAATCGGGTCCGGGAATATTTTGGTTCAGGTCAGATCAAAACTCATTTCGGAAAAGCTATTGTCCAGGTATTACAATACAAAGCTGAAAGCCCTGATTGCCTTATTGCAATAGCCCATCCTTTGGATGATGCAATAATAAAGCAGATTGGCAATTTGATCCCCTTTCTTAAAAAACTCGACATTATTCATTTTTGGGTTTCGCCCGATGGTAAGATCATACAAGTATGAAAGCAGCAATTCATTATGTAGTAAAAGGAAAGTTCATTCGATTTAAAAAGGATGATGAGATTGACTTTGTAACCTTTGAAGAAACCTTTGAAGATGAGAATCCTATTTTGGCCCGGGAGAAAGCCTTTAATTATTTCTATGATTATATTGATGTGCTGTCATTATCATCTGAAGATATATTTGATCGGTTTAAACCTGAAAATAGACAAAGCATCTCCACTCCTGTAATAGAAGAACCTCAAGTTCCAAGAGAAGATCTGAGCATGGATGAATTAATTGCCCGTCTTAATCAATATGCTTCTCCTGCAGGCTTTAGAAGTCGGGATGCAATCGGTCCAGCCTATGGTATTGGAATCTATTGTGTATTGAATGTCCCAATCGATCCGAGGGAGGATACTGAAACTTACGAACCCGAAGATTGTGAAGTTTATGGTATAGATTATGATACCGGACTTTTCGATCCTGAAGTCCTGATTGATGGTCTCGATTCTGAATATAGATATTATGAGCATTTCAATTATGATATAAAAGGATATGCTGTCAATATTAAATACCTCTTCGCTGGTGAATCTGAGCCTTTAGATTATATAGTTCTTAAAACTCCAACTGATTGGGATTTAGTCTTAGCTCATGATTTAACTGTTGAAACGGAGTCGGAACCTGAATTATTTATGGGGGATCCAAAACCGACAGTTGATCTGATTACACCGCAAGAAAAGCCAAAACGTATTCTCTTTATTCCTACCCCTCATGAAACAATCGAAAAATTTCTCAAAAGTGGTGAAGGGAAGCAGATTGAGTTCAAATCCACTTTATTATTCAATCCTGAAACAAAAACAGGAGGCATTGGAAAAAAGGCGGTTATTGCCAAAACCATATGCTCTTTTCTTAATTCGGAAGGCGGATATTTGCTAATAGGAATTGATAACAATGGGAATCCAAAAGGATTGCGTAGCGATTTTAGTCTATGTGAAAAAGGTGATCCTAAAGACTTTTTTAAACTTGAATTTGATGAAATGATAAATCATTTCTTCAGTCGCGAAGTGCATACATCTATCGACGGAGAATATGTTTATTTGGATGACAAAATTATTTTTGTGGTAACTGTTTATCATAGTATCCGTCCGGTCTTCATGAAGGGGCAGGATGGTAAACTCTTTTTCATTAGGGGCGCAGCCTCTTCCCAGTTGCTCAATGACCCGGAGGAAATCGTAAACTACTGTCTATCCCATAAGAACTTCATTAAATCCTGACCATCAGTTTTGAGTAAAAATATGTATGCTTTGAACCATAACTTTCTGTTCCTTTAATTCCCATGGCAAAAATCAACATTTACAACAGCATCCTATTCGGAACTCTCCGCCCCTGGCTTCCCGAAAATACAAACCAGGATTCTTTCCTTCAAAAACTTTCCGCCAAATTCAGGTGCGAATCCGGTAAATTAGCTGAATACGAAAATGCCCTTACTCTGGCATTTAAAAATGCTCCCGAATTACTGAGTAATGACGAAGAATCCATTGATGATAAGCCATCCAATTCCCCTGGCTCGATTACATTTCCTTTGCCATTGATAAACTATGAAACTCCTCTGCATTACAACCCAAAAACCGAGTTTTACCATTACCTCATCAGGAACGAAGGCACCCGGTTCATCAACAGGCTCTATGCTGAGGTTCAGGATTCCGAAACAACATCCATTGCTAAAGTTGCAATAAGCGACGCCCTTGATCATATTAAATACCTGTTGACAGAAACTATATCCCAGAATCGGCAGGTTGCTTTTGACGAGAATCTCCCCTTTTCAACAAACGACGATCCTGCCACACTGGCAATCAAAAAGGACAGCGATTATATACTTCGTATTCTTCAATGGTCATTGATTCGGTTGATCCTCGAAGTGCAGGAGTTGTTTCCCGATCAATTGAAAACTCAGCCGCTTTCAGAAGATGAAATCTACATTAATTTCATCGGAACCCATTCTCCCATTATCAAAGTTGCTAAGAAAATCACTGTATTAAATGAGTTTCTGATCCGCCGGTTTCTCGATCAATATGAGTTCACCCTGGAAATGGCTGTTGAACGTCTTGAGTTTACAAAGAAAGAATTTTTGCTTTACAAGGACACACCTTCCTCCTTTACGAACGCTATTAGCCGTAACGAAGGCCTGGTAACGCATATCCTTGCACTGGAAAACCTCATCTTCATTCGTTGTTTCACAAATGCAACCGTAAACCCCTCCTATGATGAATTACTGAATAACGCGCTTGCTGAAAAAACCTATAAGGAATATACTTCTGAACTGCATGCGCAGATCGGACAACTTCCTTCAGCAAGCGACCGACTGGAATTTATCGCGAATGAAATGGAGCGTTACTCCTTCCTTAGAAGTAACTATATAATTGAAGAATCAACTTTCAAACCGTCTGTTCCTCGCAAAATCATAGCATGGTTCCTAATTCAGAAGGCATTCCTGGAGGCTAACTTGCATATTGATCCAACCAAACTTACAAAATCTGAATTACCAAAAATACCAACAGACCTTACAGTAGCCGAACTTGCCTTCCTTTTTCGTGCCTTACACGATGCTAAACTAATGAAACCTTTTCATGATGAGGATTTATACAGGGTTATTGCAGCATTCTTTTCAAGTCGGAATAAAGAAGACATTTCTCCCAAAAACATCAAGAATAAATTCCTCTCCCCCGATATCAATGCAATAGATTTTTGGGAAACTGGCTTCTCTAAATTACTGAAAATTGCCACCAAAATAAGGCAAGATTTCTCCTAATAACTCTCTGTATATCTGATATTTAGTTCAGGGTTGCACAACCTTCTGCCACTACCACAGATGCGTTGCACAACCTATTTTTGCTTCCAGAATCTTTGATTTGGCCAAAAAAGAAGATGACAATTTACATATTGTTTAATCTTAAAAATCAAAAAAATGGAAGCAATAATAATTCCATCCGAAAAATTCGATGAACTGCTTAATAAGGTAGATACCCTTTCTAAAAAGCTCGATAATCGAACTGCTGAAAATCCGCTGTCTCAACGCTGGCTGGATATTCCGGAGACTTGTGCACTTCTTAAAGTCTCAAAACGCACCCTTCAATCTTACCGTGACAACGGGATTCTCTCCTTTAGTCAGATAGGTGGTAAAATCTACTTCCGGGCATTCGACATCGAAGAGCACCTGAAGAATCATTACATCAAGGCTTTCGCCCATAAAAAGTAACGCCATGAATGTATCGGTTTTTCACAACTTCAACGAAGTCTCCGAAAACATGGCTCTCCCTGTCGTTCTGGAACAAATCCGGGACGGCAGGTTCAAAAGCCGTATCGAACAATTAAGGTCCCTCCTTAACGATGGCAAAAAGAAGGAATACGACAAACAGAAAAAGTCGCTTCCTGCTTTCACGCCCTCAGCAACATTTGAAGGTGGAAGAAAACCTGAATTTCTGGTTCAATACACCGGAGTTCTTGTTCTCGACCTCGACAAACTCCATGTCAAACTTGTTCAGGCAATCAAAACAGCTGCATCCGAAATTCCTTTTACTTATGCTTGCTTCATCAGTCCCGGTGGAAATGGTCTCAAGATCCTTGTCCGTACCGATAGCAGGCAGGTCTTTCACAAACAGGCTTTTGAACAGGTAAAGGAGTATTATGAACAATTGCTCGGGCAATCAATCGACCCTTCCGGGAAGGACATAACACGTTTATGCTTCTTTTCCTGGGACGGGGACCTTTATCAAAACACCTATTCACAAACATTTAAGCTAAGAACAACAATGATAGATACTGATATCAATAATGTAGTGGAACAGATCGAATCCGGAAAAGTGGATATTACCAACGACTACAAGGATTGGCTCACGATTGGATTTGCTTTGACGGATGCTTTGGGTGAAGGAGGCCGTGAGTATTTCCACAAAGTAAGCAGCTTATCTGCCAAATACGAAACCTCCGCCTGCGACAAACAGTACGACAAATGCCTGAAATCAAATGGCTCTGGTGTCACTGCAAAATCCTTCTTCTTTCTGGCAAAGGATCAGGGTATCGATATTTCACCGGTCGAATCCTACGACATCTCAGATTATCAGCCGCCAAAGCAGGAACCTCCTGTGGAAGAACAGCTGCCGAAGAAAAAACGTAAGAATCAGATAGAACGGATCGAGAATTACCTCAACATGAACTATGTTTTGAGATACAACATTGTATCCGGCAAACTCGAAGTCAGGAAACGTGCACAAACCGGATTTGAGCCAATGACCGACTACATCGAAAACTCCATCCTCCGCGAATTGCTTAAAAACAATATCCTGTGCAATTCTACCAAACTCCGGAATATCTTGTTCTCCGATTACTGCAGCATATTCGATCCCTTTGCTGAATACTTTGGAAACCTCCCGGCATGGGACGGCGAAACGGATCACATATCCCAGCTTGCGGCAACAGTATCCACGAAGGATGAAACACTTTGGCAATACTGCTTCAAAAAATGGATTGTGGCTTCGGTAGCTTCACTGCTCGACCCCAAGGTAATTAATCATACTGCAATCATCTTTTCGGGCGGACAGGGCATCGGGAAAACAACCTGGATGGAGAACCTTTGCCCGAAAGAACTTCTGCCTTACCTTTTTTCAGGGACTATCAATCCCTCAAATAAGGACACGCTGGTGCATCTTTCTGAATGCTGGTTCATCAACATGGACGAGCTCGAAAACATGAACAGGACCGAGATAGGCACATTCAAAGAACTCATTACCAAGTCAGCCATTCGTCTCCGCCGCGCCTATGGACACAACAACGAAAGTTTGCCCCGCCGGGCATCGTTCATGGGTTCTGTTAACACAAGCCAGTTCCTGAACGACACTACCGGCTCACGCAGGTTTCTTTGCTTCGAGGTCTCCTCGATCCGGTACGACCATAACGTGGATGTCGCCAATGTATATGCTCAGGCTTTAGCCTTGGTCAAACAAGGCTTCAGGTTCTATTTCAATAAGGACGAAATCAGGCACATCAATGCCAACAATGAGCAATACCAGATCAAATCCATCGAAGAGGAACTGCTGCTCACGTGGTTCCGGCATCCGAAAACCAATGAAAGCCCATTGTATCTTTCCACTTCTCAGATACTCACTAAACTTGCGGCCTTGTCCAAACTTGCTACCTCAACCGGCAATGTCATTACTTTGGGGAAGGTACTCAAGAAACACAACTTTGAGCGCAGGAAGAAAAACGGAAACTATGTGTACGAGGTCATCGAACTTACCTACGACCAGGTGGAAAGCGAAAACCACACTTCTCCAAAAGAAGTCGACGATCAGCCGGAAACGCAAGAGGATACTGCCAATCAGGATGATGATACACTTCCTTTCTAAGGCAGGGTAAGGAGGGTAAGAATAAAAGCCCGAAAATCATTAACATTTTTTATCCTTCTTAATATCCTGCCTGTTCCCTAATTAGCCTCTGTTTCGGCAGGGGCTTTTTTATTTTGTCAAAATCTTTTCATCAAACCATCTTACCCACCTTACCCAAATGGTTTTTCTACAGTTTATTTTTCCTTGTTCAGCATTTTCCACTGTTCATTTTCAATGAACAGAACTTGTTGATGAACAGAAACTTATGTATTATGCTCATTTATAATCCTATATCGCATAAAATATTTTTTAAAGAATTTCATTAAAATTCATCCGTTTTCTATAAATGTTCACTATATTTGCCTGTTCATTGTAAATGAACAGAAGCTTTTAATGAACAAAGATCATGAAGAAAGAAAGAGAAATTCTTGATGAGGCTATAAATAGCCTGCTCAGGTACACGAAAATACAGGCTGTCGTAAAGGATGGAAGACTGAGGCGTGATGCAATCCTCGAAATTGCCAAAGAAGAGTTCGCAATTGAAATTAAACCTGAAATTACGAAAGGCAATAAAGGCATAGTACTGGCACAACTCAAGGAAGTTTCCAGGGAGAATAATCTTCCGATAATACTAATCACAAGATATATCCCCGGCGAAATATCCAAAGAGTATGTGGACGAAGGAGTTTATTACCTCGATGTTGCCGGCAACTGCAACATAAGGCAGCGTAAACTGATGCTCCTGATTGAAGGAAAAAAGATTGAACGAATAGGTAAAGTCAACCAGCCACGTGCATTTCAGGAAGCCGGAATTAAACTGATTTTTCAGTTTCTGGTCGATCCCGAAAAGACACAGCTCCCCTACCGTGATCTTGCCGGTTTAGCAAATATCTCTTTAGGTTCTGTAGGTATGATTATGCAGGAACTTACTGATTTGAATTTCATTCTTAAAACGAAACAAACGAAGAAACTAAAGAACACCAAAGATCTTCTGAACCGGTGGATAACAGCCTACCATGATGTTATGAGGCCACGATTATTGAAAAAGCAAATGCGTTTCATCAATCAGGACAGGTATAATAAATGGACAGATATTAACCTGGAACAAACCAATAGCCTTACATTCTGGGGTGGTGAACCTGGTGCCCATCTCCTCACAGGCTATTTGCATCCGGGTATCTTTACCATTTACACGGATCGCAATTGGCAGAACTTTAAGGATATTGGGTTAGTACCTGACGACAACGGAAAAGTGGAAGTACTTGAAATATTCTGGGATTTACGGACCTGGCAGGGAATCCCTCCGGTATTAATTTATGCCGACCTCATGAGCAGTGGAAGCGACCGAAATATAGAAACCGCAAATATGATCTTCAAAAATGAGTTACAATATATCAAGTGAAGGATTCGATAATCCACTATTAAAAGAATTACTGGAAAACCTAACTGCCTTTTTTGCATCAATTGGTTCTGAATTTTATATAATCGGGGCTACAGCCCGTGATATAATTATTTCCGGTATTCACAATCAGCAGCCAGGTCGTATGACTGATGATTTGGATATAGCAATAGCTATTCCAGATTGGAATAAATACGCCGAGATAGCGGATAAATTAGTACAAGTTGAAGGCTTTATTAAATCAAAGGAACAAAAACAAAGGTTTTGGTTTAAAAATGTTTTCATGCTTGATATTGTCCCTTTCGGAGAAATTGCCAGGGCTGATAACAATATCTACTGGCCACCAGAAGAAACACATGCAATGTCTGTTGCTGGTTTTTCCGAAGTAGCGAAACACACGCTCGAAATCATAGTTGATAATAGTTTCACAATCTATGTGGCTAATTTACCGGGCATTTTTCTTCTAAAATTGGCAGCATGGAGCGACAGGCATCTTGCAACCAATAAGGATGCCGATGATATGGCATTTATTATCTCAAATTACCTTGAGATTAATATTGAAAGGGCAGTTACCGAGCACTATGATATTTATGAAGTTGAAGGCTTTTCAGTCTATATAGCCGGAGCGTCACTATTAGGACGAGATATGAAAGAAATTCTCAAAACTAATCCTGAGATTCTTGATGAATTTATTGGAATTCTCAAAACCGAAGTGGATAAGGAAGATGAAAGCATATTGATAAACCAAATCATGGAAACTCATAAGACAATGAAATACGAAGATGTTTATAACAGCCTTCTTTCTCTCACAAATGAATTAAGTAAACAAGATTAATATAATATGGCCAAAACACCGGGAACCAACGAAGAAATTGTCCTTGAAGACAATCAGATTATATGCGCACTAACAGATGCAATTAAACCAGCCAAAAGCAAAGAACTTACCCTGCAATCTCTTATCCTGATGCTTAATGAAGAGTACGGGTTTGAGATGAACGACATGGAACGCGATTTCGGATTTGCTTATGTTGACCTTGAAGGCAAAAACAAGCGCATAAAAATTGACCTTGCTGTCTTTGAAGCTGGCAAACCCCATGATGCCGATGGATTGATCCGCATTTGCATAGTACAGGATGATAAAACCAAAT
>CAZEDO010000044.1:0-28162 GCA_964511085.1 uncultured Lentimicrobiaceae bacterium | reverse complement strand
AAAATTTAATTTCAAAAAACGTATCAAAAAGGATGTTGGTTAAAATAATCAACTAAGTTCTTTGGACGGTAATTAAGATTATTTTTATATCTCTCCAACACCGATGGGTGTAAAGACTCATTCGTATTTCCTTTTTCCGGTTCAACAATTCCTATAGGACGAAACAGTTTATACATTATTGTGTAGAACCCTGTGTATGATTCATGCATTGATGCCACAGGATTAGGCTTCATGGCAATATCACCAAATTTCAAATTACAACTTTCAGCTTTTCCCAACATCCATTTTAATGATATATCCGACAATCCTGATTCACTCTCGGGATAGCCACCACCAATATCAGAATGGACGCCGGGGAACCATACCTGTTCCAAAACCTGGTCTTTTGAATCCTTTTGCTGATTCCATAACGTGGCTCTAAAGTTTTTTCTTTTCTCATCAGTTGCCAGGGCCTGAAATGCAAAACTAATTCTCGATGACAAATCAGTATCGTGAAATTGATTTTGTTTACTAAAGATTCCATTAAGTAAAAGAGGATTCCCCAAAGCGCCAACAGTGTCCCAAACTCCGATAAATTTTATTTTTGTCGTTTCTTCAACAGCATATGTTTTTCTGAAAAGGGTTGCCTCCACTTCCCTGGGTTGGTGCTCAGGCCGCCGGGAATGATAAATTCCATATGCCTTTGGTATCAGGTCTGAATTTTCAGGTTTTAATATTCCGGAGTTTCTGATCAATCCTGACAAACTGCGAACCGTGAAAGCACCGCGGCTGAATCCAAAAAAGAACAGTTCGTCCCCTGGCTCATAGTTATTAATAATAAAATGGTACGCCTGAAGTATATTTTCAGAAATGCCGGTTCCGGTTGCACCATCAAAAACCCGCTCAAGCAGATTGCCTTCACTGCCAATACCGGTATCATAGTAAAGCAATTGTTTAGTTCCATCAGCTGAAGCCGGACAAAGTGCATTTGCCATTTTAACAACATTCGTCTGGCAAAGTTCCCCACCTTTGGACTCATCAGGTGTATTCCATGTTCCATCACAAAAAATCGCTATTCGTTTCATCTGTATTTGATCTTTATGTTTCTACTGAAAAAATTCCCGGTTTTTAATAATTTGTTCGGGTACAAAAAAGGTTGCTACAAATCATACAATCTTTACCCCGTTAGCAATTACTTCTAGTGCCAAATCCCAATTATTATGCTCAATTTGTTGTTTGAAGCAATGTGTACGATACACCGTGGCATGCAACAACGGATTACTATGCGTGGCAAGCCACTTTTCCCTTACTTCCACATAATTGGTAATCCATTCTTTTTCATTACCGCCACTTGCCGGAACCACGGTTGAAAAACGTTTTCTTAAAAAGCCAAGAACGCCACCCGAATGTATTGTACTATCGTATATAACAAGGAGACTTAATGGCAGGATGAATCCATTCAGAGTAAACCAATGATATGCCGGCTGGTAATATTTGATTTCAAAGAGATGGTCCTGACAGTTTTTCATTACCAGATCATTTTTACCGGCAGCAATAAGTGCATTACAGAAAGCATCATCCGTGGCAAGGCTAGGCTTTCTACCTATCCTCCCGATGTATGGCAATAGCTGATCTGAATATATACCATTGCTATTAACATAATCCTGAACAAGGGCTTTCAAGTGTCCGAATTCTGTGGTTTGAGAACGTCCAAAAGTTACCTGTACTATCCGGGTTTGGGTTGCGGGGTCAGTATAATCCCGATATTTCACCAATTCTCCATATTTGCCATTTGCTGAACCAGTTTCAAAAGCGTTTACTACTTGCTCAACTTTCTTCTTTATTATAGGAGTAATAACGGTATTCTCCATCAGCACATTGTCAGGTGCTGTCGTTTCCGCTTCTTTTTCGTCAGGGATATCTTTCAGGACACTTAGTCCTCCACCCCAATAGAAATTGCTGTCGCGGTCCTTATACCATGTCCCCAGGGCAGGATTGGGGACAATTTTTACTTCCTGTCCTACAAAAGTGAACCCTTTGCTCACTGAGCCTGCGATGCTTGAAGGATCGGGCAATGAAGCAGGAATAGATCTGCGAATATTCAGCTTATCTGATGTTACAACTAGTTGAAGCATAATTTTAACCTACGGCCTCCTCGCCGGATGATTTTGAGTTAACCACAACTTGAACAGGTGATTGGGCAGAATTAGATTTTGATGCAGTTGTATCACTCCTGTCATCTTCCTTTTTACCTGAGCCGCGGAGTTTAACAAGTTTGTTTAACAGATCGAACCAAAAAGGAGAGCCAAGAGACACAGCAAAGGCCAGAATAAGGAATCCAAGAATTTTCCGGCCACTTGAAAACGTTTCACAAAGTACAAAACCAATTTTTCCGGGGAAATTTTTCTTACCTCCATAATCATTCCAGCCTGTTGCCAATATTTCTTTCGTCTTACCAACATCACCATTTAACTGGGTTTTGACGCTTTCAACCTTAGCCTGATATTCTTTAAAAACAGCTTTGTTGATTTCTATACCTGTTCTGGTTGTATCCAGAATTTCAGTGCCATTATTTGTTACGATCTTCTTTACCCTCGGGTCGTCCTTGTAGTTCTCCGCTGCCTGTGAAGCCATTTGTACGAGCTTGTCCCGCGCATCTTTATCTGTCGATAATTTGCCCGCAATTTCAATCGTATCAACATTAAAGACAATTGCCACTAAAAACCCAATTAAAAACAGGATGAGTTGTGTCTGCCGCTTATACCAGCCTGAAACCCTGCTCATCGAATCGTCATACCAGCCTTCGATTTTAGCTTCAAATTGCCTGATGTCATAAATACTATTCCGCAAGTGCATTTGCATAATCTGCCAGGTTTCTTTATCGATAATGGCTGAAGGAGGTGCTGAATTATTATTCATATAGTGCTGGCCATAATACTCCAGCAACTCTTTAATTTTTATTGCATCTGAGGCATTTTGCAGGTTTAGTATCAGGTTTTCCAAACTATCATTCAAAGAAGGCATTGACCTCTTATATTTGGAAATATCATCCACTTTCGCATCAAATTCCTGTTTCAGTACATCGATTAATACAGTTGAGAAATTAGTTGCAGGTATATAGGAAGGCAAAGGGAACAGCCTGCTCGAACCATAGTTTTTTATCAAGGGGTGATCGAAGAACTTTTCTCCGATTTTCGGAACATAGTTCAGCGGCTTTTTCTCCCAGTGAACCAAGCCCTGAAAAAAACTGCGAATCCCTTTAAATAAACTTATCCATCGTCCATCCTTAGAAGTATCGGAAAGCATTCCAACAACAATAGCGGATTTTAGCATTTTAGCTCTCAAGCCAAACATAGTTGCTATTGCCTCATTTATGGAGGTAACTAATAAGCTGTACAGCAGAAAGATAAATACCAATCCAATGGCAATATCCAGAAGAGGTGAATTGAACATGGTTTTATGTCAGATTATTTTGGTTACAGTTATAACTTCATTGAAAATATGTTTATAGTTAGGCCAAATAAAAATGCATGTTTAAGCAAGAACTAGTTTCTGTGTTATATCATTTAAATGCAAAATCAATCTACTTATATGAATATCAATAATTTATATAATTTAAGCAATGTTCATTTTTGAGATTCGTTCATTTCCGGATTGGCGCCAAAGCTGCGCTCAATCCCATCAATATTTGCATTGAGTTATTTTTCAAATAGCTGCTATTGCCATTAATATCTGAAAACGAGACACTCCACAAGGTGTTAGGAGTAATCTGGTATCCAACAGAACCATTCCATTTGCTTTCAGTTACACTTTTAAATGTGTATTCATTTTCCCCCTTATTGGCTTCAATATCAGTAAATCCCACTTTACTAACAAGCTCACCTGAAACAACAAATTTCGATTTTGGAATTTTCCAGTTTACACTTACGCCTAAATCCGCAAATAGTGCTCCATTATTAAATGTGACCGAAGGATCAAACGAATAATCAGATATTCTGACCAGTGCACTGAAATCAATTGCCTGATTTTTGGATTCAGGTCGGAAAGTATAGTTGAGCCATATCCCCCACCTATTGATATCACTGTATTCAATTGTATTCTTAGGAAAATCCAAGGCAAGCGCAAATGCTATTTCAACAAAATGTCCTGTACGTAATGAATAGTCCCATCGTGAGCCATCAATTTCAACTAGTTTATCTATTTCGTCATTTAATTCAGTCAGCATGTTTAACAGTTTGTCTTTATTATCCTTATTACCGGTAATTATATCGGCAACTCGTTGTCTTAATTCTTTGTCTGTAATGTGGTCAATAAATTTGCTGACGTCAGCAGTATCTATATTTCCAAAAATTCCACTATTTATTTTATTTATTGTAGTACGAATTTCAGCAGGCACACTTAATGTCATCTTCTTTTTAACCGGATTATTAATTTTCCCTGAAATCAGATTCGTTCGAAAACCCATTCCTAATCTGGAGAAATGATTGGAATCTGAATCGGTTACACTATTACTGGCAATTGAGATTTTAAAATCTCTGAAAAGATTTGTCTTATTCAGTTCTTTATAGGTAAGGTCTCGTGATTCCAGATAATATGGAGAGAATTCAAGCGCTAAGTTAGTAGGGATGGTGCCATTGTTCGCAATTATCGGGGAAATCAGGCTGGAATATACCCCTGTGTAATTTCCCGGCTTACTGATTTCAACGTTTTGAACACCAATGATGTCCATTCCCGGAGAACCTGGTATTTGCAATTCAGGATCAGTTTCCTGTGAATTGGCTGTGAATTGAAAAAGCAATATGAAGCCAAAAGAAATCAAAACCTTTTTCATACAAAGTCAATTTTTTGGTTGAAGTATGCTATTTCATTATCTCCAACTGTCATTTCAAAGTTTCCTGTTAAAGGCAATATCTGTTCGTCATTGATAAATACCCTTACCGAAACATGGTTCGTATTAGGGTTATTATCCTGAGTTGCGGAAGAAATATATAAAACTTTGTTTCGTATTTGATTCCCAGTTCCCAAAAAACTATTCCATTCAGGATTATCATTTTCAGGATTTGTAGCATAGGGACAAGTTCCAAAAACATTATGATCACCGTCCTGAGCATCGCCAATTCTTACTACTATCCTATAGTCTGTATTATTTTCTACTTTAACTACGTACGTCAATTCTTCTTTTTTGGACATGATAAATTATTATTAGTTGATAAATAATCAAATTATAAACCATATTGCCAATTCAATAGGATAGCAGAAAGAATCAATTTTCAGCAATTCTGGCAGTTAATCAGAGCAATGAAGAGCTATAAGCGATGGTAGCAAGGAGGAGTATGAAGTGATAATGATCAGGAATCTAAATAACTGTCCGATGTTATGTCAGATTATCCAATTCGTTCTGCAATCACTTTTCGATAGTTGTTACGCGTCAATCAATTACAAATATAATACAATTGAGCAAAAGCTACTAAACTAAATACAATATCGAAACTATTCCGGCAGAAAATCCTAATTTCGCATTCCTATGGCTATCAGCACGTCAAAAAGAGTTATTGTTTCAGTTACTAACGACTTAGTAACTGACCAACGTGTGGATAAGGTATGTAATACTCTTGTAGCTATGGGATTCTCTGTAACTTTGGTTGGCCGTCGCAAAACTGATAGTTCAACTATGGTTTCCCGGGCTTACCAAACTCACAGGATGCGCCTGCTTTGGGAAAAAGGCCCCTTGTTCTATGCTGAATATAATTTGCGCCTTTTTTTCTATTTACTCACTAATAATGTTGATCTCCTCGTTTCCAACGATCTGGACACACTGCTACCCAACTATCTGATCAGCCGGATCAGACGTCTTCCATTGGTATACGACAGTCACGAATATTATACTGAAACTCCGGAACTGGTAAACCGCCCACGTATTCAGCGTAGCTGGAAAACCCTTGAGCGCAACATTTTTCCAAAACTAACTGATGTCATTACTGTAAATGAATCAATAGCACGGCTCTATGAAAATAAATACAAGGTTACAGTGAATGTGGTTCGTAATATTCCGCGATTTGTTAACATACCTGCTACAGAGACCAGAAGTTCGCTTTCCTTGCCTTCTGATAAATATATCATCCTTATGCAGGGTGCTGGCATTAACATCCAGCGCGGGGCCGAAGAGGCCGTGGAAGCCATGCAGTACCTCCCGGATTGTGTGCTTCTAATCATAGGAGGTGGTGATGTTTTGGAACTTCTCAAAGAAAAAACAATTATGCTCAACCTCTTTGATAAAGTAATTTTTATTCCGAAGCAATCTTACGCGAGATTGCGGGAATACACTGCCAATGCTGATATTGGCCTTACAATAGACAAGGACACAAATTTGAATTACCGTTTCAGCCTGCCAAATAAATTATTCGACTATATCCATTCTGGCCTACCTGTGCTGGCATCCCGCTTGCCTGAAATAAGCCGGATTATAGAGAAATATAAGGTCGGGAGTTTTATTGAGAACCACGACCCGCAACATATAGCAGAGAAGATTAACGGCATGTTAGCAGACAAACAAAAAATGTCAGAGTACAAAGCAAATGCAACGCTTGCGACTAAAGAACTCAATTGGCAGAATGAAGAAAAGGTTCTAATAAATATTTATACAAAATATGTCTGACCGCCACATCCATATTATCTCTTTTGCCATTCCTTATCCGGCTAATTATGGTGGAGTGATTGACGTATTTTACAAACTCCGGGCGCTGCATTCAGCAGGAATCAAGATACATCTGCATTGTTTTTCTTATGAACGCGAATCAGCTTCCGAGCTCTTAAAGTATTGTGAAGATGTATTCTATTACCCTCGCAGGACAGGATTATCATCAGCATTCACATTCAAACCTTACATAGTAGCAAGCCGTCGTTCCACTGAATTACTGAGACGGCTTCTACAGGACAACTACCCAATCCTGTTTGAAGGGCTTCATAGTTGCTATTACCTGGATCATCCATCGCTGAAGGGAAGAATACTCATCTACAGGGAAAGCAATATCGAACACGCGTATTATTACCATCTGGCCATTGCCGAAAAGAACTTGTTCTCACGTGCTTATTTTCTTTTTGCAAGTCTGAAATTACGCCTTTTTCAACGTATATTGAAGCATGCAACCCAAATGCTGGTGGTTTCTGAGCAGGATTGCAACTACCTGAAGCAAAGATTCCCATACAGCAAAGTGACATACCTGCCAAGCTTTCACGCAAATGAAATTGTGAGCAGCCTGACAGGGCAAGGCGAATATGCACTATATCATGGCAACCTTTCAGTCCCCGAAAACAATAAAGCCGCAGAATTCCTGGTGAAAAATGTTTTTGAGACTAATATATATCCTTTAATTATTGCAGGACTAAATCCTTCTAAAAGCTTAATAAAATTAGTAAAGGATAAAAATAATATTAGAATGGTGCTTAATCCTGGCGAGGAAGAAATGGATGTTCTTGTGCAAAATGCACATGTGAATGTACTGGTGTCGTTCCAGGCTACCGGGCTCAAACTAAAACTATTGAACACTCTTTATAAAGGGAGATTTGTCCTTGTGAACCGACCGATGCTAAATGGCACGGGGCTTAACAAGCTTTGTACAATAGCTGACGATGCTGCGGGCTTCAAAGTGGAACTCCAGGGTCTTTTCAGCAGGACATTCGAACAAGAAGAAATTTATAAACGCGAAAAAATCCTGGGAAGCAGATTCTCAAACAGGATCAACACCAACAAGCTAATTCACGCCATTTTCGAAAGCTGTTAGTTTTCCCGCCTCGCACTTAATGGTTCGTGCTGGAAAACTCCTGAAAAGCGAGTAGTTATGGGTAGCCATTAACACCGCCCTCCCCGATTTACTTATATCAAATAATAGTTGCATGATTCCTTCTGAAGTTTCGGGATCGAGGTTACCGGTAGGTTCATCGGCAAGAATCACTTCAGGATCATTCAGCAAAGCCCTTGCAATGGCAACGCGTTGCTGCTCTCCACCCGATAACTGATGTGGCATTTTATAACCCTTGGTTCCAAGTCCTACTTTTTCCAATACATCTGTCAATCTTGTCTTCATTTCCTGTTTATCGCTCCATCCGGTAGCCCGCATTACAAAAAGCAGGTTGTCATTTATAGATCGATCACTTAAGAGTTGGAAATCCTGAAATACGATGCCCAATTTTCGTCTTAAGAAAGGAATTTCTTTACTACGGATGTGCTTCAGGTTGTAACCAGAAATGGTAGCTTCACCTTCTGAAAGCGGGAGTTCCGCATATAGTGTTTTTAACAAGCTACTCTTCCCTGTTCCGGTTTTACCGATAAGATAAACAAATTCACCTTTTTCGATAGAAAGGGTCACACTGGAAAGAACCATGTTATTTTTCTGAAAAATGGAAGCATTTTTGAGTTCTATGATTGTATCGAGAGACATTGCGAGTTGTGTTAATTGATATAGTTTTTTATTTATCCTGAATATTATGATTTACTCCTTACCCGGTTTGTCAAATAGTTCATCAATTGTGAAACCGGTCTTTAGAAGATTTTCCGGTTTCATAACAAATCGCAGGCGGGTTTCGTCCATAAGTTTTAAATGTAAGTTCGCTTCAAATATATCAATCCCTAAGCGCTTCATTTCTTTTGCCAACTGTGTAGCTTTGTGGTAACCAATATAAGGACTTAACGCTGTTGTAACGGAAGGACTATTATTCACTCTGGCACTAGCCGATACTGTATCAATTTCAAGTCCATCGATAAGATTCTGCCTTAAGGTGCGATCTGCCGCTTCAAGCAACTTAAGACTCTGGATAATAGCATCGCCGATAACCGGAAGATAGGCATTCAGATCCAGGCATCCTTGCGCACTGAGAGAAGTGATAAGAACGTCATTGCTATATACTTTATGGGCTATACTTACAACAAATTCCGGAATCACAGGATTCACCTTGCCAGGCATAATTGAACTGCCAACCTGTTGTTGTGGCAAAGATATCTCACGGCTCCGGGCCACATCAGAAGACAATAAACGTAAATCGGATACCATTTTTTCGAGATTAACAGCATGGGCTTTCAGAATGGCATGTACCTCTACAAATGCGTCAAGATTGGCAGTAGCATCAGAGAGATTTTCGCCACGTGTTACCGGCAAGCCTGTAATTCTTTGTAAAGCAGAAACCACTTGCATGATAAAAAAGCGGGGTGCGCCTACTCCAGTTCCAATGGCACTGCCACCAAGGTTGACAACTTTTATACGCTCAAAACATTTGGAAACCCGCCACCAGTCTCGCGAAAGGGCTTCGCTGTATGTGCTAAACAATATCCCATAGGAAGAGGGGACCGCCTCCTGCATCTGTGTGTAGCCCAACCTCAGATGATTCCTGTGGCGTGCTTCAATCGTTTCAACTCCCTGACGAAGATAATTGATACTTTCCTCCAGACGGGTAAGCAGTTGCATAACAGCAACCTTTAATGACGTAGGAATAACATCGTTCGTAGATTGAAAAACATTTGCAGATTCTGTTGGATCAATTACTGAATAATTGCCAGGGAAATGACCCATTCGCAAAAGTGCCGAGTTCGCTATTATTTCGTTCACGTTCATATTGATACTCGTCCCAGCGCCACCGCTAATTGCCGAAACAATAAAATGCTCTATGTATTTACCTTCGGATACTTCACATGCTGATTGAATTAGCTGATCGAGGACCTGATCCGGAACAAGTGAAAATGGCATTTGTTTATCCGGATATTTTTCAGCAATTGCTTTTCCGAATTCCTTACAGGTCTGGTAGCAGGCTTGCTTCACCAATCCCACAGCCCTGTACCATTCAGGAGAAAATGGAGGGTCGCAAGGAAAGTTCTTCGCCGCCCTGGCCGAATGTATCCCATACAACACGTCATCCGGTACTTCTAGGGTTCCAAGTGAATCTGTTTCGGTGCGCATGTAGAGATTGTTATTATTTATAAATTTTTATAAGAGATCAAGCTATGAAGCAGATAGGGTGTCAAACTCTCAGGTTATCGGGATTGTAGAAACTTGAAATACTTTTCATTCACTCGTACCCCGTCCATTTTCCATTTTCCCTTTTCCCTTTTCACTTTTCACTTTTCACTTTTTTTCAATCTGTTAGCCACACCTTCATGCTTACTTAACTGTTCATTCATTTGTTTCATGTCGGTTGCAGATATCGTAAGGTTTCCTTTGTCGTCAACAATCACATATACAAGGAACTCAATATCCCGGGTGGATAAATCGTAATTCATATAAGCAATCCCCTTAAAGCGGGAACCCCTTCCTTCACGTTCAGCCTGTTTTCGCATTGCCTTATAATCCTTGCTCAAAGGCAGTTTCGCGGTTTGCGATATAAATCTGGCCTGGTTCATAGCAGTATCATAATTACCAGTGTACATCAGAGTAACTGAATTAAAAGCTTCATCATGTTCATCTGCCGAAGTCATATGAGATTTACCTGGTATCAGAACCATATTACGTGGTTCAACCAAGCCTAATTGTTTCGCCCATTCAGGTAGCTCGATTGCCAGTGTAAAACTATTCTCATAAAGCCGGGATGAATCAGAAACAGCGGAATCGTTTTTACCTTGGTTCTTCTGACCGGATGAAGAGCAGCCGCAAAATGCTATCGCACTCATTAGAAAAAGCAATTGTCTTAATTTCACATCAGCCAGGTTTAATTCTTTTCAGATGCCCTTCAATATTCAATTGCAGCTATATTTTGCCCGAATAAAAAAGAAGCTGATCAAAGCAAAGATATAGTATTCAACTTAAATGATAAAATTGAGATTTACTTTAGCAAAAGCACCTTTGCCAGCGAATGGCCTTCCTTTGCATTAACGCTGATAAAATAAATGCCTTCAGCCAAAGCTTTTCCACTGTAACCGCATCCGCTCCATTGAATAGTATGCTGCCCTCCGGCAAGAATTCCTGAATAAAGTCTTATTATTATTTTTCCATTAATATCGCTGATTGCGATGTCAACTTTACCAGCAATTTTAGTTGAAAATACTATACTTGCTGTGGCTCTCTGTGATATAATTACTGGATTTGGGGTCACCTTAAGTCCCATACTCACTTCATCTTCCTTGCTCTTTTGTATCCCAACGTTTACATTATCAAGATCAATTTTATAAGCAGAGAGACCATATGTGCCAACCACGAGTGTACGCGTAGGTTTATGAATTTTCATGGCTGTAACCGCAACATTGCATAACCCATCGCCAAGACCCCACCACTGTTGTCCTCCATCAGAAGTATAATACACGCCGGCATCAGTTCCTGCAAAATAATGATCCGGCAGGTCCGGATCCAGTGCGATAATATTTACTGGCAAATCGGGAAGATTGCCACTGATATCCACCCAGTTATTACCCTGATCGGGCGACCGGTAAACATGTGGTACAGGTTCGTCCCATCGGAAACCTGAAACTGTGGCATATATCACATTCTCATTAAAAGGATCGGCGGCTACACGGGTGATTGTCCTGTCGGGCAGCCCATTGGTAATATCTGTCCAGTTCAAACCTGCATCGGTACTTATATGGGCTCTGCCATCATCTGTGCCAGCAATTACGATATTGGGATTTACGGGCGACACAGCCAGGGTAGATACCGTATGCCATGTACTTCCATCAGAACCTTTTGTAAGATCAGGGCTAACAGGCAACCAGTTACTTCCTCCATTGCTTGTTTTCCATACCCTGTATGTTCCAAAATATAACTTTTGGTGATTCAGAGGATCCATCACAACTGGTGCTGACCAGTTTTTACGATCTGCAGACATCTGATCCACCATGCTGGTCCAGTTGTAGCCACCATCTGTCGATTTAGCCAGGTTTCCCCATTGGGATTCCGCATATATCACATTGGAATTCGTATAATCGACAAGGCTGTAGAAACCATCGCCGCCTAATATAGCCTGCCAATCGTCAGTAGCCCCGGTAAGCGTTCGAATAGTATTATTATCCTGGGTTCCTCCATAAATTCTCTCTGGCTTCTGCTCATCTATTTCAATATCATAAAACTGGGTCAATGGGAGATTATTTATCTTTTGCCATGAATTTCCGTGTGAATAACTCACATAAAGTCCACCGTCATTGCCCTCCAGGATACGGCCACTCAAAGGGTCAATACACATGGCATGATGATCAACATGTATCTCGTCAAAATTATAATACCCTGCCAGCTGCGTCCACGAATTTCCTGCATTGTCCGACCGGTACATATCCATACCTAAAACGTAAAGCCTGTTTGCATTGACCGGATCAACACGAACCTGACCGCAGTACCAGCCAAAATTGCTATTCATTCCCTGCAACGGGGAGTCGGCCACCTGAGTCCACAAAGCACCGCCATTGCTGGTACGATATACATCAACGGAATATTCATTATCGCAAAAAGCATAAATCATTTCCGGATTGGAGGGTGATATGCTCAAGCCAATACGGCCAAAAGCATATCCCGGCGTTAATCCATTCTGCAGCTTCTGCCATGTATCACCACCATCAATTGATTTATAAATCCCGGAACTGTAGCCGAAAGATCTTCTGTAGTTGAGGCCACGCATACGTTCCCACATTGCGGCATATAAGATTGAAGGATTTGTGGGATGCTGCACAATATCTATCCCTGAAGTGGAGTCGGTAACAAACAATTTTCTGGTCCAGGAAAGGCCACCATCGTCGCTGCGATAGATACCACGATCAGGCCCTGGAGTAAAAAGGTTCCCGCATGCAGCTGCGAATATCCGCTGACTATTGTTATAATCAACGATTACCCTTCCAAAATATGCTGAATTAGGCAATCCCATATTCATCCATGTCGCTCCGGCATCCGTCGATTTATAAATACCATTGCCCAGGAAACTGAAACTGGAGGCATTGGCTTCTCCTGTTCCAGCATAAATCACATCATTGTTATTCGGATCAATTGCCAGATCGCCGATAGAAATTACTTCGGCCTGATCGAAAATGTTATCCCAGGTAAGTCCATTGTCAGTGCTTTTAAAAATACCGCCGGTAGCGGCACCAACATAAATAGTCGATGTATCGTTACCTGGTACTTCAATATCTGTAATCCTGCCACCAATATTGCCTGGCCCAAGATATTGCCATCCATATCGCTGTTTTGGTGATATGGCATGCAAAAGTGCTGCCGAATGCATGGCTTCCAGGTATGACTGATGCTTGATTTTACCATAAGGGTATGCACGTTGTTTAGCCATCCACTCCTCCGGCCCTTCATTTACAAGACTTTGCTTACTTTGTACCAAAGGTTTTGAAGCACTTTTATTGAGAATACCGAATTTAAATATTCCAAGGAACCCTAAAGTCAACAACAAGATCAGGATATAAATTTTCTTCATAATTCTGGATTTATCTTTGACAAAAATAGTTAAAATTGAAGCTTGAAAATGCACTGATTAAAGTACTCTTCATGCGTGCTTCTCCATATCTGTAAAGAAATCAACCTTTGTATCCATCTTTTCATGTTCACAAAAACAGGTAAGCCGATGGATTTAAAGCACATTTCATGTTTAGGAATTTATGACCTTTGCCCGTATAAAAAATCTGACAGTTATGTATACTATGACTAAAGCCCGGAACGCCACGTTGCTTCTCTTCTTTGTTATGTTTAACAATTTGGTATTTGCACAAATCAAGCTACCAGCTCTGGTAGGCAATAATATGGTTTTGCAACAGAAAACAGAAGTTCATATCTGGGGACAAAGCACAGCAGGCGATAAGTTAAGCATCAGTGCCAGTTGGATGACGACCAAGCTGAACACCGTGGCAGCAAAAGACGGTAAATGGAAAACAAAACTGCCTACAATAAAAGCTGGCGGACCATATACAATTACAATTCAAGGAAATAAAGATACTGTGGTAATCCACCAGGTAATGCTTGGTGAAGTGTGGTTGTGCTCCGGCCAGTCGAATATGGAATTTACAATTAACATGTTAGGAGGATGGAAAGAAACCTATCCCTCCGAACTAACTGACCTGCAAAAAGAGGGTTATCCAAACCTGCGACTCTTTACGGTTAAAAAAGCGTCTTCACCTGTTCCAATAGATTCCTGTAATGGCCAGTGGTTGAATGCAACTCCCGAAAACGTGGGCGAATTTAGTGCGACAGCCTTTTTCTTTGGACGCGAACTAAGCCGGAAGCTCAATGTACCCGTTGGTCTTATAAATTCCAGTTGGGGAGGCAGTCCTGCTGAAGCCTGGACAAGTGAGACCCTGATCCTGAAAGATTCTTTATTAAGATCATTTATGGATGCTCATAATGGTAGTAACAATTGGCCAGGGGCTCCTGGTGCTATCTATAATGCCATGATCCATCCTTTGCATTATTACGGAATCCGGGGAGCAATTTGGTATCAGGGAGAAGCCAACCGTAACGACCCATCCCTTTATCCCCATTTAATCCAAACAATGATCACAGGATGGCGCAAAGATTTTAATTGCGGGAATTTCCCGTTTTACTTTGTCCAGATTGCGCCCTTTGCTTATGAAGAGCCATTAAGCGGAGCATTGCTTAGAGAAGCTCAACTGGAAAGCCTTTCAATTCTAAACACAGGAATGGTTGTAACATTAGATATTGCGGGAGATACTACCGATATCCACCCTAAGAACAAACAGGATGTGGGAAAACGACTTTCGCTCCTGGCATTATCAAAAACTTATGGACAAATTGTAGATTCATATTCAGGTCCTGTTTATAAGGGTATGACTACTGAAGGCGCATTTGCCAGGTTAGCTTTCGAACATTGCGAAGGCGGGTTGAAGGCCGGGCCTGATGGACTAAAAGGATTCACTATTGCCGGGAGCGACAGTATTTTTTATCCGGCACAAGTAATTATTGACGGGAATACGCTAATGCTGAGCAACACTAAAGTGAAAAGCCCGATTGCAGTCCGCTATGCATTTATAAATGCCCCCGAAGCATCATTGTTTAATGGAGCAGGATTTCCTGCATCGTCCTTCCGGACTGACAAATGGCTTATTGTAAACGCAAGTGTAAAGATAGCAGCTGCTTTTGATCCTGTTAAAAAGGAACTTTTGTATTCGCTGGAATCAAAACCTAAAGGTTTCACCTTACGGTACACGCTAAATGATAATCCGAAAGGAGAACAATCGAAATTATATACTCAACCTTTTGCTATTGCCGGGAGTTGCAACATAACTGCTAAAGCTTACTCGGATGGAGTTGCTTCAATTGTGACCGTGAAGAAAACAATTCAGAAAAGCCTGACCACAGGAAAAAAAGTAAAATACATAAACATGTTTGATCCCAAATACACCGGAGGTGGCGATTTTGGTCTTGTGGACGGGCTGAAAGGGTCATCTGAATATTCAGATGGAAGCTGGCAGGGATTTTCACAAAAGGATATGGAAATCGTTATTGATCTTGGCGAAGTACTGACAATCCATAAGATAAGTGCGACTTTCCTGCAGAATGAAGACGTCTGGATATTCCTGCCACAAAATGTAAAATTCGCAATTTCTGAAAATGGATCAAAGTATTCAGAAGTTGGAGATTACGGCAATCCGGTAAACGGCTCCACAAAAAGTGTCTCCATCAAAGAATTTACAGCTGAGGTGACGGATAAAAAAGCAAGGTTTATCAAAGTTATTGGCCGCAATATTGGCAACTGTCCTTCATGGCACGTGGGATCTGGTGGAGCAGCATGGCTTTTTACCGATGAAGTAGTGGTCGAGTGAGAACTGAGAATTAGTTGACTTTTTCGTGTTACCATCTTTTCTAAAACGCACTGATTTATCAATAATTCTTTGAGTCTGATTCTGCCGATTTATTTTTGTTTGCCTGCCTTTTTTTAGAATTGGAACAACCATTCTCAAATTTTCCACCCGAAATATTTCGAAGAAATAATTAATGTCTTAAAAAATAAATGACATTTGTCGTATAACATCCGACAAATGTTGTATCTTTGTGCTGTAAAATATTATTGCTATGGATCAGCCACTTAATATTCTCGAAGAAAGTGCAATAACTTATGGCACTGTTGATGATGCAAATGTATTTCGCCTTATTGACACCATAAGGGCAGGAATCAACTTTCCTGTTTTCAATACAATTGCAAAGCAGAGTTCGTTCACCTTGAATGAATGGTCAGTGTTCCTTCATTTATCCGAAAGGACAATGCAGCGTTATCAAAAGGAGAAAAAGACATTTGATGCGTCATCTTCCGAAAAAATCATGGAAATCCTGCTTCTTACCAGGCTTGGGGCCGAAGTGTTCGGCAGCAGCGAAAAGTTTACATCCTGGTTAGAAACCAAAAACGTGGCCCTTGGAAGTAAAAAGCCAAAGGAATTCTTAGATAACACATTCGGGATAGGTTTGTTAAAAGATGAGCTTACCCGCATTGAGCATGGCATACTGGCATGATCGTTTACCGCCTCAGCAAGTCAAAATATAGCCGCGACCTCAGCGGGAAAGGTGCTGAACGGAGTGGTGGGCGATGGAACAGCAAAGGCATAGCTATGGTTTACACCAGCGAATCGCGGGCCTTAAGTACTACTGAGATTGCTGTTCATACACCTTTAGGTAATATTCCCAAAGATTACGAGATAGTTTCTATCGAAATTCCCGAAGATTTAATCGGAGAAGTGGACATTAACAGCCTACCCTCTGGCTGGAATTCCATCCTTCATTCGCGTATGACGCAGGAAATCGGCGACAGGTTTATTTCTGAAAATAATTTTCTTGTTTTAAAAGTTCCATCAGCGGTTGTGCCGGGAGATCACAACTACCTGATTAACCCAAATCACAGGGATATTTCTAAGATTAAAATCCTTTTGGTTGAGAGGTTTAGTTTTGATGAGAGGTTGTTTGTAAAATAAACAAGAAAGAACAAGCATTTCCTGGCATCGCTGAAAGTTTAAAACTATTACCAGGAAAATTCTATCAGAAAGCTATTTCACCAACTTTTATACTTAGAAGCTATATCTATTTTCTAACTACCTGTCATTCCCATAATTCTGATGCCACAACGGATACGGAACCTGTGGCCGGCTCATTTCATCCAGGAAATTAAAATCTGAATCACTAAGTTCAAGATCACTTGCTTTAACATTATCAAGTAGTTGCGACATGGTCTTTGCACCTACAATAACCGAGGTTACAGCAGGTTTTCGTAATACGAAACTCAGAGCTGTCTGAGCAATACTTGCATTGTGTTTCTTACTTATGCGATCGAGTTCCTCAACAATCGCGTATCCTTTTTCCTCATCAACAGGCCACCAACGTAGGGATTCGGCATTGGGATCGGAACGGCGGGAGTCCTGTGGTAGCGGTTGGCCTTTGCGGTATTTACCGGTAAAGAATCCACCAGAGAGTGGACTCCAGCATAGGATTCCCATATTCTGGTCGAGGCATAAGGGAACAAGTTCATGCTCAATATCCCTTGTGCCTATTGAATAATAGAGCTGGGCGGTGATAAATTTTTCAAGGTTCAGGTGTTGACTTATGGCAAGCATTTTCATCATTTGCCAGGCCATAAGATTAGAACATCCTATGTAGCGCACTTTGCCGCTTTGCACCAGTTGGTCCAATGCACGGAGTGTTTCTTCCAAAGGTGTCCGTGGATCGAAACTGTGAATCTGGTAAAGATCAATATAATCTGTGCCGAGCCGTTTCAGGCTTGCTTCGCAGCTCTTGATAATATGATGACGGGTGAGACCGACATCATTTTGCCCTTTACCCAACCGAAAGCGGACTTTGGTTGCAACAACAGCTTCACTCCTGCTGTTGCCAAGGGCTTTGCCCAGTAAGATTTCGGAATTGCCACCAGAATAAATATCCGCTGAGTCGAAGAAGTTTACACCCTGATCAAGCGAAGCAGCAACAAGTTCATTGGCTTCTTTCTGGCCGACATGGGCAATTTCGTTGTGAACAGTATCGCCACCGAAGGTCATGACGCCGAGGCAAATTTCAGAAACTTTGAGGCCGGAATTTCCTAAATATCTATATTTCATTGCTTTTAATTAATATGGTTGACGGGTTGATGGGTTGATGGGTTGATAGGTAGATGCAGTGATCTGGAATACAGTACCGGCGGTAATTTTGTATTTTACATTTTGACTTTTACCATGAATTTGATTCTCGTTAAATATTTTCAAACTCTCTGGCTTTTCAAATTATTTTTTCTCACGTCCATTTGAAAATGCGCAAACCTACCACAAACGAGACCAAACCAATAGCTGTCATTATACCAATTGCCGGTCCGGTTTGAAAAAATCCTGCTCCTTCGGTAAAGATACTGCGAATACTGTCAGCAAACAACGTAAGTGGCATCTGCCGGATAATCGGAATCGTCCATTCCGGGAAATTATAATAGCTAAAGAAGATACCTGAAAGCACCATCATAGGCATGGTAACAGCGTTGATAAGCCCGTTGCCAACCTGCGTATTTGCTGTTCGCGAAGAGATGAGTATTGCAATACCAATAAAAGCGAAGTTTCCACTGATGAATACGGCCACTAACGCAGCAATACTTCCCTGTACGTGCATATTGAAATAGAAATAGGCAAAAAGTATCAGCACGGCCGTTTCCAGAAACGAAAGGATAAGTCGCGAAACAAATTGTGAAGCTAAAAAATATGATTTCTTCATGGGTGTAGCTACCATGCGGCGAAGCAGTTTCTTCGATCGTTTCTCGATGAGCGAGTAGCTTATTCCCCAAAGGCATGAACTCATAATGCCCATAGCCATTAGCCCTGGAACGAGAAAATCAATATAACGAGTGCCGCTAATTGTAAGCGGCCTTATTGAAGCCGATTCCTGAATGATGCTTTGGTTGCTGAACAATGCTTTAAGGTTAAGATAGATTAGTTGGGCTTCGGCATTGGCGAGATCAAAATGGTAGGCGGGGTCACCGGTACGATCGTCGAGGATGAGCGAAATGCTTCCGCGTTTTAACAGAACAATGGCGCTATCCCAGGTTGTATTGAAGAAATTGAACGTGGTTGTTCCCAGCTTTTCGTTCTTAATAACCATGGTATGTTTGTGAGCATTGTCATTGCTGTTCCGGACGACTTTAGTATGGGTATCAATGAATTTATCCAATGTTGTGGGGTCATCAAACAGGTTGCTGATAACTGCAATATTGCGGACAGTGTCTTTTTGCCCGGAAAATGCAATGCCCAGACCCCAGGCCATGAGTATTGGAAACAGCAGTGACCAGAACAAGGCTGCCGGTTCGCGGTAGAACTCTTTGAATTGGATGATGGTGAGTTGTAAAAATTGCTTCATGGCTTGTTTATTTTAATTTACGTCCTCATGAAGCCTGTGGCCTGTCATTGAAATGAAAAGATCGTCGAGTGTGAGCTGCCTGCTGCTGAGGTGGCTCAACACAACATTGTTCAGCTTGAAATAATCGAGGAGCAAAGGAATTGATTCCAGACTGCTGCTTACTTCAAGTATTATTTCGGTTCCATTATTAACCAGAGAGATGCTGTTAATACCAAATTGCCCATTCAGTTGCTCATGATCGAATGGCTGCCTGAACCCAAGTTGCACTATCTCGCCTTTCCCATGCTGATATAAAAGTTGCTTTAATGTTCCTTCGGCAAGGATGCTTCCCTGGTGAAGAATTATAATGCGGTCACAAAGGTATTCAGCTTCTTCCATGTAATGTGTTGTAAGAATCATGGATGTGCGTTCTTCCTTCTTGAGTTGCATCAAAATATTCCATATTTCACGCCGTGCTGTAGGGTCAAGTCCGGTAGTTGGTTCATCGAGAAGCAGGATACGCGGAGCATGGAGCAGGGCTATGCCAAGTGCGAGCCGTTGATGCTGGCCTCCCGAAAGGTTAACCACAAAAGACTTCTGTTTTGAGCCGAGGTCAACTAATTCAACTATTTCATTGATCCGTTGTTTGCCAACACCGAAAAAACTTGCAAATAACCTGAGCGTTTCCAGTACAGTAAGTTTATCAATAAACCGTGTTTCCTGAAAAGAAATGCCAAGCAGGTGCTGAAGTTCGTATCGGTTGTTTTTCCATTGTTTGCCCATAATCAGCACTTCGCCTGAATCGGGGTGTTGAATGCCTTCGATCATTTCTACCAGCGTAGTTTTTCCGGCTCCGTTTGGACCAAGCAAAGCTATAAATTCCCCTTCGGCCACATCCATGCTGATGCCGTTCACTGCTTTAATATCTTTAAAGGATTTGCTGATATCCTTTACTGTAATCGCAGGTATGGATTGAGAAAGAGTTGCCATTATTTTAAATGACCAGAAAGATTCATACTACCGTTTCATTAGAATGAGAGCAGTATAGCATGCAAGCAGAATAGTAACAGCTCCCTGAATCATCAGGAAACCTGTTTGTGCTTCGGCAACAACAAAACTCCATGGGAAAAAGAGCATATAAAGCAAGTAACAAAGCACTTTACTCATTCCAATGGCCAGAAACATTGACACAAACGGAATTACACCCCGGCGGAAAAAAAGAAGGAATAAACCTGTATTGGCCAGAAGTTCCAAAGTGATCACAAGCATCTTCAATGGTTCGGGATGTCCTGAAACCAGAAAAGAAAATAAAGGCAGAATTGCAGCCAGTATCCAGGCATTCATACGATTAGTGTGAATCAAAGCCAGAACAAGCATTAACCGCATTGGTTCAATCATATAGATTGGCAATGAAGCAAAATGTGCAAAGGCTGGTGCAAGGCCTATAAATGCAAGTGCAGCAGAATCAAAAATAATTTCACGTTTGAGTGGCGGGGAAATAGTTTGTTCGCTCATGAATATTGATATTTTGAATTAATAAATATTAACCACGGAGGCACGGAGATCACGGAGGTTTTTAGTGCGTTTTATCATTTATAGGTGCTATATCTTACGTTATTGGGAAATCATTTTTTATCAATCACAGCCAGACAACTTACCATCAGAATCAGAAAAATATAACTAAAGAGACAATAGTCATTAACTCATTAACAGTTTTCATTATTCTCTGTGTTCTCCGTGTCCCTGCCTGTATTTTAAGGCAGGTCCGTGGTTTTATTCATATCGTTTATTGGTTTCCCTCAATCCTGCACTCCTTTACAGGTTTGATAATTAAGCGTGACCCGTCTGTTTAGAACCTCAAATTAGCAAGGGTGTGTCAAAGGTTAGCGTTCCTTATGCAACCTTTTAACTTATCTAAAACGAGGTAAAGATACAACGAATCGGGTTATTAGCGAAAGGTTGTTTTAAGCAGCGGTTGTAAAGTTGCGGTTGTAAATTGTCAGGCTATTAGACTATAAGACTGTAAGGGTTTTAGGATCGAATGATGTAGTTTTTTGAACTATCTGACTATACGGTTACAATGACATAAAATATAGAAACACAGATATGCTTCTCACCACAATTCATAACGAAGAACCTGACAATTTTATAACCACTGACCAATAATGCGTTTGTTGATGAAATCCACTGATAAGTGCGTTTTCCTGTCGCCGGATAATTTACTGTACATCCTGTCGCTACAATAACATCATACTTTCAGCCACAACTCTTGTACTGTTCCCGCTACAGGTAAAACATAATTTCGGCTATAAGCTGTCCTGTTTTGTAGTGCTATTTTTACTGCACATAGCGCTCTCAGTTATTTCCCCTGAATATATTATTAGAAATATTCTTATAAATCTTCAGATAACCTTCACTATTTATTAACTCAAAACTTTAAAATTATGAAAAAGTCATTTTTAATTTTCTTTCTGATTCTCCTTAGTGGATGGGCAAGAGCTGCTTTTGATGATGGTGATGGAACATCCTCTGACCCTTATTTGGTTTCAACAGCAGCGCAATTAAATGATGTAAGGAATTACCTTTCAAGTTATTTCCTCCAAACAGCAGATATTGATTTATCCGCTTATTCAACCGATCCCGGATGGGTGCCTATTGGAGATGCAACAACAAAATTTACAGGTAGTTATGATGGAGGAGGGCATAAGATCAAGAAATTGTACATTAACCGGACTGGTGTGCAGTATCAGGGTTTGTTTGGATATACCAGTAGCGCAACAATTAAAAATCTGGGAGTCGAAGTTAATATATATTCAAATACAACCAATGTTGGTGGATTGGCAGGCTATGCAAAAGCAACTAACATTTCAAAATGTTATACCAAGGGAAGTATTATCGGATATAACTATACCGCAGGCTTGATAGGGCAAGCTGTAGGATCCCCTGCATTTTCTCAGGGTTTGAACGGACCCGAATCAGTTCTCATGACACTTACTGATTGTTATTCACGGGCAAGTGTTTCGGGGAATTATTATGTTGGTGGAATAATAGGTGATGCATCTCAAATTACATTCACAAATTGCTATGCAACAGGAGATGTTTACTCCTCCCAAGCTACGACAAAAGGCGGATTAGTAGGCCGGAGTTTATCTACAGGTACAGTTACCAGTTGTTATTGGGATACTGAAACCTCAGGTTTAGCTGTAAGTGCAATTGGCACGGGTAAAACCACCGCTGAAATGAAAACGCAAGCGACATTTACAAACTGGAATTTTTCTGTTAGCCCGATTATCTGGAATATTGACAGTGATAATAGCGGATATCCTCATCTAAACTGGCAGGTGTTTACGCATAATAAATACTATGTAAAAAAGTCGGGAAACGATGCAAATGCTGGCACATCATGGGGTGCAGCCTTCCTGACTTTCCAAAAAGCCTTGGCCACAGCCACGGGAGGTGACCAGATATGGATCGCTGCTGGCACATACAAGCCTTCTGTTGAGGTTGGGGGAACAGGTGCAAGGTACGCTGCATTCCAGATGATTGATGAAGTGGAAATTTATGGTGGCTTTTCAGGCTCAGAATCTTCCGTTAGCGAGCGGGCAAACTTTGGGATGGGACTCGCCAATGAAACCATCCTCAGTGGTGATTTGAATGGCAACGACAATTATGCTGTTACTCCATGGACAGGAACCGGAGAAAATTGTTACCGTGTGATTTATGATAAAAATCTGTTAACACGCCTGACACCAGCGGCAATATTGGATGGTTTCACAGTCAAGGGAGGCTGGGGAAATCAATACGGTGGAGGAATGATTGTAGAAGACTGCAGTCCTACTCTTCGCAACTTAATAGTAATAAATAACCATACTTATGCCGGAGGTGGAGGAATATACACCTGGCGAGGAACTACCAAGTGTAGTCCCGTACTCATCAATTGCTTGTTTGTAAATAATTTGTCAAACAGTGGTGCCGGAGTCTGGAACAGGGCTTCAAGTCCGGTATTCAGCAACGTCACAATCGCCAATAACGCAGCAACTGCTGATGGAGGTGGCATGTGGAATGGTATGGGTGCCGCTCCTGTTCTTAATAATTGCTTAATCTGGGGCAATACCGGAGGCTCATCTTCTACAGGAAAACAATTATATGCAGATGGTACCATTACGCTAAATTATTCCTGTTACTCAAATGCAGCAAATGATAATTATGGAACTATGGCTGCCACTAGTTGTATCACTACTGACCCTCAGTTTGCAGACGCAGTCGCAAAAGATTATCGTATTGCCGGTAATTCGCCTTGTGCTGATGCCGGGAATGACGTTTATAACATTCTGACAACTGATATCCGGGGTAGCGGCTTTGGAAGAAAACTCCTCAAGACCGATGCAAATTCCACGGGAACAATCGATATGGGAGCCTATGAATACAAATCAGGCATCGATCCTCCAACTCCTTGTATCAATCCAACAACCTGTGGAACAATAGCTGAAAATCAAACAGGCAGCAATCCATTCGACCCGGCTGCTTTTACCAGCACTGCAGCTCCCACAGGTTATTCAGGTACTCTTGAATATAAATGGCAAGTATCAACAGCCAGCAGCAGCACCGGATTTTCCGAAATCGCTTCTTCAAACGCTGAAACATACAATCCGGGACCAATTACTCAAACAAGTTGGTATAAGCGCATAGCACACGTATCATGCAAAGCAGATTGGACAGGTGCCGTTGAATCGAATGTTTTGACAATGACAGTTATGCCAACTCTTACATGGAATGGATCAGTAAGTACAAACTGGAATACTGCTGCTAACTGGAATCTTAGTACAGTACCCGCTAGTTTGAATAATGTTATAATTCCAGATGTAACGAACGACCCGGTTGTAAATCAGGTGCCTGGTTCTCCAGCTGTATGTAACAATCTTATGATTGAAACTGGCGCTGTTCTTACGATAGCTTCAGTCAAGGCGCTTACTGTTAATGGAATTGTGACCAACAGTGCAGGGATTTCCGGTTTGGTCATAGAATCTGGTGCCTCTATGATCCAAAACGGTGCGAATGTTTCGGCTACAGTAAAGCGCGATATCACAGCAGGAGCATCTTTATGGCATCTGTTTATCTCACCGGTTACACAATCTATACAGGCTTCAGCTTCTTCTTGCTTTGATGGAGCTTATTTGGACCGGTACAATGAACCAACAGGAGCGTGGGTCCGACTGCTGACAGATGAGAATGTAGTTCTTGATTATGGCTATTCGGTTAAATTCGCAGCAGGTGTTCATTCGCTGATTTTCCCCGGTACGCTGAAAGCCAGCCCTGAGGTGTATTCTGATCTGAGTTACTCAGCCGGTGCACCAGGTTATTCGGGGGGCTGGAACCTTGCCGGAAATCCTTATCCATGCAGCATCAATCCTGCATTGTGCACACTGTCAGGCGGGCTGAATGCCTTTGCTTATGTTTATAACGGGTCAAATTATACCACACTTTCAATCGGATCAAATGGTTTACCTGGTACGATTGCTCCATTACAAGGATTTTTTGTAAGAACTTTTACCGGTAGTAACAGTCTGACGCTGAATAATACCGCCAAAATGCATGGAGGTTCATTTCTGAAAGACGCTAATTTGGTTCAGGATATGTTAAAACTCAGCGTAAATGGCAACGGCTATTCCGATGAGACCTATGTTCGATTCTCTGAAAATGCAACATCCGGGTTCGACCAGGAATTTGATGCATATAAACTCTTTGGAATAGAAGCGGCTCCGCAACTATATTCCATTCTTTCTGAAAACAATGCCGCTGTTAATACCTTGCCCGTTATTGAAACGAATTCAGATGTCCCCTTAGGTTTTAAAGCAGGTGCAGAAAACACCTATACCATCAGAGCAACAGGCATTGAAAACTTTGATGTTGGAACTCCGCTTTTGCTTGAGGATTTGAAAACAAATACAACCCAGGATTTGCGGATGAACCCTGTATTCAATTTCTCTGCTTCGCCAGGTGACAGGGAACACCGCTTTAACCTGCACTTCAAAAACTCCAACGGCATCGGCGAAATTACAGCCGGTATGGTTGGCATTTACAGCAGCAAACATACAGTTTATGTCAGCAACCCAGGCACAATACAAGGCTGCATTTATGTTTACGATATCACCGGACGCCTTTTAACCAGTGCAAAGATGACGGGCAATTTACTCGACAAGATTGAAATGGGCGATTATTCAGGCATTTTACTTGTAAAAGTGATTACTGTAAAAGGTATTACTGCCGGTAAAATATTTCTAAACTAAAGAAAAACATAACATATAAAGATGATAAGATCATGAAAAAGACACTTTCAATTTTCACATTGATTGCACTATTTGTAATAACCAGTTTTCTGGCGCAGGCTCAACCTGCCCCAGGTTTACAGTCAGGTGATGCCCCAGTTACAGGAGGCCCTATTGGTGGAGGAGCGCCTGTTGGCAGTGGCCTCTGCATTTTATTAGCAATGGGGTTAGCGTATGGCGCAAGTAAGTTATTTAGGGAGAGAAGTGAAGATTCGGTTCAGGATTAGCTAATTCTGACAGGTTAGCCACTATGGTATAACAGGAACTCTCAGCTTCGATGCAGGTTCGTTGGTATTTTCAAGTGCAGATTTCATAGGCAGACAGAATGAAATTGAAGCACATAAAGGACTTCACGGATTTTAATCTGTTAGAGAACAACTTGAAAAAACTTGTTCAGGTTTAAAAGAATAGTACTCATTTTAAAATTAATGGCAATGAAAACAAAAAAACGCAACAGTACATTTTACAATTTAATTGAAAAACTACGCAATCTACGCGTTTTAAGTTTATTAATGTTTGCGTATCTGTTTGTATTTTACCAGGGAAGCGCACGTGCAACCGGTGATCCGATCTCAATTTATGCTCCAAGTTTTGATGCAGCAACGATTAGTTCTTTTCAACTAAATGGAAATGCAGCAAGATCAGTTGAAGACTACTTGCAGCTAACAGAAAACTATGGAGGTGAGAGTGGAAGCGCATTTTGGAAGAGCCGTATCTATCTGGGAACAGATAAATCTTTCAGCGCATACTTTACTTTCCTGATAAACGGTTCTGATGAAGCAGGTGCTGATGGTTTGGCATTTGTTATTCAAACGAATACTGTCGATGCAGGATCTATGGGTGGAGGCATTGGATATGAGGGGATTTCTCCAAGTATTGCAGTGGAATTTGATACATATGACAATGGCGAAAACGGTGGAGACAATCATATAGCCATTGTTGAAGATGGTTGCCCTTACTGCGAACATACAGATTATGCGGTTCCTTCATTTACTCTGGATGGTGGCACAATTGGACATGTTTGGGTAGACTATAATGGAACTACCGGTTTGTTTGAAGTGAGATTAAGTGAAACTACCACAAGGCCGGATTCTCCTTTTGTGTCGGACTACAAAGATTTGGCAACAAAATTTGCAGATAACAATGTTTTTGTAGGTTTTACTGCTGCCACAGGTGGTTCTTACAGCAATCACTATATTCTGGATTTGCTGTTTGAAAACAGCTTTAATCCTTCAGGCATTGATCCTTCCGGAACATATGAGCAGGCTCCATCATATCCAATCACTTACCATGTAACTTACGATGGTGCAAATACTTTGCCTGGAGCAAGCGTGGAGGTAAACGGAGAAACGCTTACAACCGATGAAAGTGGAAATGCCTCAATCAGCTTAGCCGATGGAATTTATCCTTATACTGTTTCGAAAACCGGTAGCACTCCGGTAACCGGCACTACCACAGTTAGTGGTGCCGCTAAAACCGAAAACATCACTCTGGAAGCCTCTTCAGCTATTATTTATTGTGCTGCAAGTACAAATGATCCTCAATATATGGGTATTCAGGAAGTTGTTTTTAATACCATAGACAACATTACCGGAACCAGTAACCAGGGTTATAATGATTTTTCAAGTATAAGCACAAATGTTGTAAAAGGGGAGTCTTATATATTGTCAGTTTATGGGTGGGGCTATAATCAGTTTTTTAAAGTTTGGTTCGATTGGAACAGTGATGGTGATTTCGCTGATGCAGGGGAAGAATTTAGTATTGGTGGTTATGGTTATAGTTCAAGCGCATCGATTGATATTCCTTCGGATGTAGCTACCGGCAATGTGCGTATGAGGGTAAGATCTGAATATCAAAGTACGAGTTTACCCCAGGCATGTGGTGCTGTTCAGTATGGCGAATGTGAAGATTATACTGTCCTGGTTATAGATGCAGGGTCTATAATTTGGGATGGTTCAGAGGGAACTGATTGGAATACAGCAGGTAACTGGAACACCAATACTGTACCAACAGCGTCAGACCATGCTGTCATTCCAAACGTTGCACACTACCCTGTTGTAAACCAGGCTCCCGACACGCCTGCCACCTGCAATAACCTGGCAATAGTGTCAGGCGCAGTTGTTACCATCGCTTCCGGAAAGGCGCTAACAGTTAGTGGAACTCTGACCAACAGCGCAGGAAATCATGGCCTTGTCATTAACTCAGGAGGTTCCCTCATCGAAAGTAGTACGAATGTTGCCGCTACGGTAAAGTGCAATATCGGCGCCAATGAATGGCATCTTATTTCATCTCCTGTTTCAAACGCTACTTCTCAGGTGTTTTTGCATAAATACCTGCAAACTCATACCGAAAGCACCAATGAATACACTGATATCACTCCAACTACCGGAGAACTTACCCCTATGAAAGGTTTCGCACTCTGGGGCGATGCTGCAGGATTTACGGCTTCATATTCAGGACCGCTGAATGCAGGAAACGAGAGTTATAGCACTACTTATTCCGGCGCTTCCAAAGGCTGGAACCTTGCAGGAAATCCTTATCCATCATCTATCGACTGGGATGCAGCTACAGGCTGGACAAAAACAA
>CAZEDO010000043.1:12870-28700 GCA_964511085.1 uncultured Lentimicrobiaceae bacterium | reverse complement strand
GCTTCAACAGATCCGTCAACATCGGCTTTTACAATAATGTTCAGTTCCTTGAAATCACCAATTGCAATGCGGCGTCCTATTTCGTCGAGAGTAATATGTTTTTGTGTACGGATGCCTTGCTCACGCTGCAATTGCTGACGTTTGTTGGCAATGGATTTGGCTTCGCGTTCGTCGGCCATTACATGAAACATATCGCCGGCTTGTGGTGCACCGCTCAACCCGAGTAAAAGCACTGGTGCTGATGGACCTGCTTCTTTTACAAGAACATTCCGTTCATTATACATGGCTTTCACTTTGCCATATGTGGATCCTGCAAGTACGAAATCGCCTGATCGCAGTGTTCCGTTTTGTACAAGCAGTTTGGCAACATAGCCTCTTCCTTTGTCGAGCGAGGACTCAAGTACAGTTCCCATTGCTGCTTTGTTAGCATTGGAACGCAGGTCGAGCAATTCGGCTTCCAGCAGAACTTTTTCCAGCAATAATTCTACGTTTACACCTTTTTTTGCCGAGATTTCCTGGCTCTGGTATTTACCACCCCAGTCTTCGACAAGGATGTTAATTTTAGAAAGTTCTTCCTTTATTTTTTCAGGATTTGCACCATTCTTATCAATTTTATTGATGGCAAAAACAATTGGAACACCGGCAGCCTGGGCATGGTTGATTGCCTCAATAGTCTGAGGCATAACAGTGTCATCAGCCGCTATAACAATAATTACCAGGTCGGTAACCTGGGCACCGCGGGCACGCATAGCAGTGAAAGCTTCATGACCGGGGGTATCAAGAAAAGTGATCTTCTTGTTGTTGTCAAGCACTACTTCATATGCACCAACGTGCTGTGTAATACCACCTGCTTCACCGGCTATTACATTTGCATGCCTTATATAGTCGAGTAAGGATGTTTTTCCATGATCAACATGCCCCATCACGGTAACGATTGGCGAACGTGGAGTCATGTTCTCTGGCAAATCTATTTCTTCGCTGTCGCGGATCGCTTCCTGAACTTCTACACTTACAAACTCAACCTTGTATCCAAATTCGTCTGCTAAGAGGCTGATGGTTTCAGCATCAATACGTTGATTTATAGACACGAAAAGACCAAGTGAAAGACAAGTGGAGATAATTTCGGTGATCGAAATATTCATAAGTGTCGCCAGATCGTTTGCGGTAACGAATTCGGTGACTTTCAATATATTTTTGTCCTGCTCCTCCCTTTGCTGGGCTTCCTGCAGGTGCTGGCTCATTGTTTGACGTTTATCACGTCTATGTTTAGATGCCTTTGATTTTCCGGATCCGCTCAGGCGCTGAAGAGTTTCCTTTATCTGCTTTTGGATTTCCTCGTCGGTAAGTTCAGGCTTAGGTTCTGAACGGCCATGTTTTGCAGCAAGCCTTGCTTTGGTTTTATCATGTGATCCGGCAGCTGTTGTTGGTGCTGTGGTTTCATTCACAACAGGTGTAATGTTCTTTTTGATCCGTTTCCGTTTCTTCTTCTTCGATCTTGAATTTTCATCGTTTGAAGTAGCCACAGGTTTTTTCGTTTCTACGCGGGGCTGAGGAAGATCCATTTTACCGAGAATTGTAAGCCCATCCAATTTGGTTACAACAGTCGGCATAAAATTTAAATGGGTCTTTTCGTAAGGGTCGGTTGAAACTTCGGTTTCTTTTTCCTCTTTGATAGCGGGAATAGGTTCTTCAATAGTTTCCGCAATAAAAGGTTTGTCATCTTCTAAGGATGGGATTTTTAAATCCACAACAGGTGCTATCTCGGCTCTGTCATCTGTTGCAGCTGTTATTTGATCTGCATCAGCAGAAATAACGCCTGGTTTGGTTCCCTCACGTTGTTTTTTCTTGTCTTCCTTGGATTTACGGGCAGGTTTTGTTTTAGAATTTATAGCATCAAGATCAATCATCCCTACTACTGTCACTCTGTGTTCACCTGCTTTTGGCTCTGGAGTGGTGGCGGCAGCAATATCCGTTTTTTTCTCTTGTACAACATCAGGTTCTCCAATAGGTTGTACTGCAATAGGTTTTTCCTCTTTCGGCGATTTTTCTGATTGTTCAGATAATTCTGTAGAAGCCACTGATACTACAGGTTCTGGCTTAGATTGTTCAACTATTACAGGATCAACTTTCGCGGCCGCCGCTGGTTTTTCATTAAATTCACCCTTGTCCGATTTGGATTTGGAGCCAAAATCCTTTATCATTAATTCCCCTTGCTCCCGATCTGAATCCACTACATGAGCCGTGCCGGTTTTTTTATCATCGAGAGATACAGTCTGATGTTTCGTATATTCTATCTCAATCTTCTGGGAGTCCTGTTTAACAGCTTTATCAGGCTGATATTCCTTTATCAGCAAGCCGTACATATCTGGCGTCAACTTGGCATTCGGGTTGTTTTCCACCTTGAATCCCTTGCGTGCAAGGAACTCGAGTATAGTCGAACTACCGACGTTAAACTCTTTGGCGGCCTTGCTTAGCCTGATTGTTATACTTCCTTCTACCATAATTTGTTTGTTCGGTTGTAACATGTACCGGTGCTAAACGTCGCAAAGGTACTATTTTATTCAATCTTGGGCCAGTCAGGCTGTTTGCTTAGGCGTATGAAGCTTCTGCTTAAATAAAACACAAACCGGCAAAGTGTTGTTAATTATTCGAATTCAGCTTTTAAAATCCTTATGACCTCACGGATTGTTTCTTCTTCCAGGTCGGTGCGGGTCACTAACTCATCAACAGGGAGATCAAGCACATTCTTAGCTGTATCACAACCAATAGTTTTCAACTCATCAATGATCCACTGATCGATTTCGTCGGAGAATTCCTGCAGATCCACATCTTCGCTATCTACATCAGTGTCGCGGTAAACGTCAATCTCGTAACCGGTGAGCTTGCCTGCAAGTTTAATATTGTATCCGCCTTTTCCGATGGCCAGTGATACCTGGTCGGGTTTCATGTAAACCTCAGCCCGCTTAGTTTCATCATCCAGATGTATTGATGAGATTTTAGCAGGGCTAAGAGCCCTCGAAATATAAAGAGTTGGATTGGATGTGAAGTTAATTACATCGATATTTTCGTTCTTCAGTTCGCGGACAATACCATGTATTCTGGATCCTTTCATTCCTACACATGCACCAACAGGATCTATCCGGTCGTCGTAAGACTCAACTGCTATTTTTGCACGTTCGCCTGGCACCCTTACAATATTTTTAATAGTTATAAGACCATCAAAAACTTCGGGAACTTCTGATTCAAACAGCCGCTCGAGAAATACCGGCGAAGTTCGTGAGAGTACAATAACGGGATTATTATTACGCATTTCAACTTTTGAAACTACAGCCCGCAATGTATCGCCCTTACGGTAAAAATCGCTTGGAATCTGCTCTGACTTTGGTAATGACAATTCAATGTATTCATCGTCCATTACTAATATCTCCTTTTTCCACACCTGGTAAACTTCACCAGAGATCATATCCCCGATTTTGTCCTTGTATTTTTTGTAGATATTATCTTTTTCGTACTCCTGAATTTTTGAGATGAGGTTTTGGCGGATTGTGAGAATTTCTCTACGACCAAAATCGCCCATCTTAATTTCTTCGGATACTTCTTCCCCTACTTCAAAATCAGGTTCAATTTTAATGGCCTGGGAATATTCGATTTGGGTATTTTCGTCTTCAACAGCACCATCTTCAACGATGGTGCGGTTACGCCAGATTTCAAGGTCTCCTTTGTCGATGTTAACAATGATATCGAAGTTCTCGTCGGAGCCATGCTTTTTTATAAGCATATGCCTGAATACATCTTCCAGGATACGCATCATCGTTTCGCGGTCGATGTTCTTGAATTCCTTGAATTCGGAAAATGTTTCAATCAGATTGATGTGGTCCATTTTCTTATATATTTAAAGGTTGAATGTAGTGTTAATTAAAACTTTAATATTTCTTTTGTCTCTTTAATGTCAGTATAAAGGAAGCGATGTTTTGTTTCGGTAAGCACTTTTTTTGTTATTGTTACTTCGAGAAACTCCATGCCATTTTCGTCAGCTGCTGTAAGCGTTCCTTCGCGTTTTGTTCCATCGGCAGTTAAAACAGAGACCGCTCTTCCGATATTTTTCATGTACTGCCTGTAAGTACGGTAAGGCAAGTCAATCCCAGGCGATGAAACGCTAAGTTCAAAATCTTCAGTTTCCCTATCCAGATGCGATTCGATAAACTTGCTGAGGCTTGCACAAGCGTCAATAGTAAGTATTGTATCGCTATCTACGAACACTAATATCCTGTTGCCGGTACGCACTTTAACCTCCACCAGGAACTTGTCGGTCCCGTCAAAGGCCAGTTGAATTATTTTGCTTATGAGTTTTTCGTTAATCATTTTTTCTTTTCGCCTGATCAATAAAAGAGGGGACACCAGTCCCCTCTCTTCTATCTCCTGATGTAAACTGCCCAAAGGCAATTTCACGTTGTTCGTCGGTGGCAACCGGTTTTAGCCGGTTTAGATTTTCTTTTCTTTGCAGAGAGGAAATCTAATTTCACAAAGCCACCTGAACATCAACTTCCTAAGTTTTTGGGGCAGGGTATCTGGTCTTTACCTAAAAGAGTATTCTCATATTAGTGAGAATAGTTCTTTATTTAGCCTCTAAACTCTCGTTTCTTCGAGTTGTCCGACCAGGGCTCGAACCTGGACTCTACTGAACCAAAATCAGTCGTGTTGCCAGTTACACCATCGGACAATCCTAAGTCCTTATAAAAGGACTGCAAAGGTAGAATTTATTTTGAAATTAGCGAATATGTACCGACAAAATTGCATAAATGTGGTAAAACACTAACAGTTGGGTTGCTTCTTAACAAATGTTAATTCCACAGTTGCGCCCCGTTTAAAAAGACTTTCGACAATATCTGAGATAATAAACAGGGGAAAAGTCACTGCAAAAAAACCTTTTTGTATGAGCAGGTTTGTTTTTGTGTACTCCTTTGTGTATTCCTTATTGCCTTTCATGCTTTCGAAGAGCAGCTCCCTTTTTCTGTAAAAGAGGTTCAAAATGCTTTGTATTGCCCCGAAAGGGTTTTGTTCGGTTGAAAAATATTTTTTATTGATAAGTTTATAACCCCGCTTGTTCATAATTTGCGTAAAAACATCCGGGGCAAAAAAGAATAAATGTCGCGGTGGATCAAGATGTAGCCATCTGCCTTTAAAAATTGCACTCTGTATGCTCGCAATATTCGGAAATGACATTACCAGCATGCCTTCCGTGCATAGAATGCGGTCGATGATATTCAACATTTCCATTGGTTTTTCAAGATGCTCAAAAACATGGAACAAGGTAATGGCTTTGAACATGCCTTCCGAAAAATCTCCATCAGCTGGCATTCCGGTTTTTAGAATCAATCCCGGTACTCTTCCAGCACGGGATGCTGCTTTACCTGTCAGTTCGGTTCCATATATATTAAAGCTTCCATATTCTGAGACGTAAGCCAAAAAACGACCGTTTCCACAGCCAATATCCAATATATTGTCGTTTTCATCTAAATACCTGCTTAACTCTTTCGCCCGCCTCTTCCTGAACATGTCCAGGACTTTCTCTACTTTTGAAGAACTGAATTTCTCTTCCTGTTCACCGTAATAGGATGAATCATAGGCCTGGCTTAAGCGATCAGTATCGGGACGCGGAGCTAAGAAAAATGCCTTGCATTCCTTACACTGATGAATTTCATATGCATTGCCATATATATCGGACGTAGGATATAAAGAAATGCTACTCTGCTTTCCGCAGTATCCGCATACATTCATATTAATTCTATTAATAATAACTGACGGTAACAATTGCCTGTGATCTCGCCTGCTAGCCGGCAAGATTTTAAGAATGCTCTCCGACAATTTTTCTCATAGTTTCTGGAATGAGCAATATGATGCGCCTTTTTTTTAAAGATAGTGCGGTTCCGGAATTGGTCCCTTTTTTGGGGATTGGTTGATAGACTCATCGTATAAATGGGAACTATTTTTTCGGCAATTTCAGACATTTTATTTGTTAAGTCCATTATTTCTTAACGAAAGCAGCTGTATTATACCTGAGATTTCTGAGCCAGGAACAACATTTTTTTACCATATCTCAATTTTGATCTACCATTACATATCCTGTTCAATCTTAAAGGCATTAAAAATCTTGTCAACACCAACCTGCGTTGTACCATGATAAGTTGCATCAAGGATATCGGCATCCGTCCACCCGAGGTCCCTGAGCTTATCTACATCGCCCTGTGCAATTTTATTGGAGTTCTTTACTACAAGCAGTACAAAGAGTAACATAGCCAGTTCTTTTTCATCTAACGGAGCCTTTGAAGGATCCTCCTTAATTTCTTTAATAGCTTCGGGTAATACACCATATTGCAATAAAATACCTGTGTTCATTGTTACGCAATAAGAACAATGCTCCTGTTCAGAAACCAGCAAACGAATAAAAGCCAGGAGTTTGCCTCCCAAAGTTTTGTGACGCATAAAATAGCCCAGATTGCCAAATTGCTTGTCCAGCACATGAGCACTTGGGCTGAATACTTTAAATGCATTTGGAATAAAACCCATAGTATTGATCATGGATTCGTAAATCTCAGCTACGCGACCGGTTGCTTCATTTGGTTCGGTTAATTTAATAAGTGCCATAAGATGTTGAATTTAGGATTTACGATTTCGAATTTAATGAATCTATTCTTGAGTACCTGGTTTTCTGGGATACGGCGCAATACTTTATCTGCAACAGGCTAAAGTACAAAAATGGTAATTCAGATGGAGGAAGATGAACAATTATTCCTGTTCTAATACTCTTTCTGTACCTATTGTAAATTTGTACATTTGCGCAAAACTGATTACCATGAAACACAATTTGCTGATCACGATTCTTATTGCTGGTCTGCTTACATCCTGGTCATGCAAACAGGAAAATAAAGAATCCCGGATTCTGCTCACCAACAGAATACAGTATGATGTTTCTATAAAAAATACTGACTCCACTGCCGATTGGTGGGTTCAAAACATGGATGGGCGCGGACGTGAGGCCTTTGTGAAAATGATTTTGGAGAAAGCTTATTCGGGTAAATACGACACATATAATTTTTTCAACAACATGCCACTTTCTGCCGGACAAGTAAAAGCCATCGGCAACCGTGTTGATACATTGAGTGTTCAGCGCAATAGCCCACCGTATGATCTTTATGACACAATTATGAGAACCCATTTGAGAACCGAAGAAATTCTCAAAGTACGGTTTCTGGAAGCCTGGTACTGGAATGAAGAGACAAAAAAACTGGAAAAAGAAGTCATGGGTATTTGTCCCTTATTTAATAATTACTCGGAAACAGGCGAATTTAGAGGCTACCAACCGCTTTTCTGGATATCCCTCACCGATAAATTCCCTTTTTCTGAAGCCGGTAACAAATGAAACAATATCTAAAATCAGCTATTTAAAATCAGCTATCTGATGCTGCGGATAAGTAAGAATTACCCTATATTTTGTCCATTACCTTTTACGTTTTACCTCTTCACTTTTAACTTAATCTACTCACTTATTCCTCCTGATGTACTATTACCATACTCTGCCGAACGGGCTTCGAATCGTTCATAAGCATACAAAGACTCCTGTTGCACACGTTGGTGTTATTATTAATACTGGTTCGCGGGATGAACTTCCAGCGGAGCATGGACTTGCTCACTTCACAGAGCATGTTATTTTTAAAGGAACTAAAAAACGTAAATTATTTCAGGTATTAGGGCGTTTGGAGAATATTGGTGCTGATCTGAATGCCTTCACCACAAAGGAAGATATTTCTGTATTTGCATCGTTTCCCAAACGCTATTACGAACGTACCGTTGAATTGCTATCGGATATTTTATTCAATTCTGTGTTTCCCGAAAAAGAAATCGAGAAAGAAAAGGATGTGATTATCGACGAAATAAATGCTTACGAAGACACGCCTGCCGAAGCCATTTTCGATGATTTTGAAGATTTATTATTTCCTGGAATGGCTTTAGGGAGGAATATCCTGGGACGCCCTGCCCTGCTCCGCAAATTTAGCAGGGAAAACGTATTACAATTCACCTCAAAGCACTTCCACCCTGCCAATATCGTTCTTTGTTCGGTTGGGAATATCAGCTTTGAACGGATAAAGGAACTGGCGACCCGCTATTTCAGCATAGAATCCGAATCTCAGGTACTGACTAAGAGGGAGCAGCTGTTGCCATATATCAGCAAAAATGAACACCGCAGGCGGAGCGTTTATCAGGCACATTGCATGATAGGCAACAGGGCTTATAGCAGCTACGATCCTCAACGTACAGCAATGGCGCTGCTTAACAATATTCTGGGCGGACCGGCTATGAATTCCCGGCTAAACCTTGCAATTCGCGAAAAACATGGTATTGCTTATAACATCGAATCAAATTACTCTCCACTTTCCGACACCGGCGTATTCGCAATCTACCTGGGAACAGATGCTTCGAGCCTCGAAAAATCTATTGGCCTTGTACACCGCGAATTGGATAAATTGCGACATATCCGTTTGGGGGTCATGCAATTGCATACAGCAAAACGCCAATTAACCGGACAGATAGCAATTGCCATGGAAGCGCAGCAGAACGATATGTTAAGCATGGGCAAGAGTTTGCTTTTATACGATAAAGTTGAAGGACTTAAGGAAATATGCCAGAGAATCAATGCGCTGTCAGCAGAGGATATTAATGAAGTGGCCAACTGTGTTTTTGCACCTGAAAACCTGAGTATGCTTACGTTCACAAAAAAATGAACACCAAACAGGACATTGAAACCTGTAAGGTTTAAACTCACACAAACCAACATTGCTTTGGAAACACCCTCATACATTACAACACATCCAGGCCTCGAGCAATATGCCGAAGCTCACACAACACCCGAATCGATACTTCTGCGCAAACTCAACCGCGAAACGCATATTAAGCTCCGTATGCCAAATATGCTTTCCGGGCATCTGCAAGGTGCATTTTTGCAAATGATAAGCCAACTGTTGAAACCTTTTTGCATCCTTGAGATAGGCACTTTTACCGGATATTCGGCTATCTGCCTTGCCAAAGGCCTTCAGCCAGGTGGTATTTTACATACAATAGACAACAACCCCGAAATGGAGGATTTTGCTATGCCCTATATCCGTGAAGCCGGAATGGAAAAAAGTATCTGCATTCATATAGGTGAAGCCCTCGAAATTGTGAAAGGAATAGAAGGATCGTTCGACCTGGTATTCATTGATGCCGACAAAGATAATTATATCAACTATTACGACCTGGTGATCAACAAAGTGCCGCAAGGTGGACTAATAATCGCAGATAATGCATTATGGTATGGGAAAGTGCTTGATCCTAATGCATTAACGGATAAGGAGACTGCCGGAATTGTTGCTTTTAACGAATATGTGATGAATGATACACGTGTTGAAAATGTTTTATTACCATTGCGCGATGGGCTGATGATGATGCGAAAACTTTGATTTTAATAGTAACAGCAATATCTTTACTATACTTAATTATTGAGATCAACTCTTCTGTCCTGCTGAATCTTCACGGGTTTCTAAAGCGAAACCGCTTATATTGAGTGATACTGAGCGCTTGAGTTTACAATTCTCGCAAACTCAAGCAGCCGAAGTATAAACTCAAATATTCATTTCCTGTTGCTGCCGATTACGAATAATATTACTTTTGCCTGTAGGAGACTTGTATTATCAACTATTTACCACATTTGTGCCATGATATCCAAAAAAGTAATCACAACTTCAGTTATTGCACTCTTTTCTTTGATGCTAAATATAGTGCCTGCACTCGGACAAAATGGAATTATACGTGGCTTTGTGTATGAAAAGGAAAGCGGCGAACCTGTTATCTTTACGAATGTTTTTCTCCTTAAGACTTCATATGGTGCATCTACAGATGTTAACGGATACTTTACTATTAGCCGTGTTCCTGATGGCTCTTACACATTGATAGTAAAAGATCTGGGATATGATACTCTCCGCCAGGCCGTTACCATCAAAGGCTCAAGCCTTGTCTCGCTTAAGCTATACCTTAAAAAAGCTTCATACGAGCTAAAAGGTATTAATGTATCTGCCGAACGTGATGTTGTACGGACAGAAACCCGGACTTCTGTTGCTAAAATAACACCCAAACAGATTAAACAAATACCTTCAATAGGCGGCCAGCCCGACCTCGCTCAATACCTGCAGGTATTACCTGGAGTTATCTTTACAGGCGATCAGGGTGGACAACTCTATATCCGTGGTGGCTCTCCTATTCAGAATAAAGTATTGCTCGATGGCATGATAATTTACAATCCTTTCCACTCTATTGGTTTATTTTCTGTGTTTGACACTGACATTCTCCGCAACGCCGATGTTTATACAGGTGGTTTTGGTGCGGAATACGGTGGGCGTATTTCGTCGGTTATGGATCTGACTACACGTGACGGGAATAAGAAACGGCTGGCAGGAAAGGCAGGGGCAAGTACTTTCGGAGCAAAAATCCTGGTTGAAGGGCCTCTCAAAAAAGAAACAGAGTCAGGTAGCGGAAGTTCCTCATTTATACTGTCTCTGAAGAATTCCTACCTTGAGCAAAGTTCAAAGACTTTATATAAATATATTGATACACTCGGGCTCCCTTTCAACTATACTGATGTTTACGGCAAAATCTCCATGAATGCTGCTAATGGAAGCAAAGTGAACTTTTTCGGTTTCAATTATGATGACAAAGTCCATTACCGTGCTCTTTCTGATTACCATTGGGATGCAGCCGGTGGAGGTATGAATTTTGTTGTTATCCCCGGAAGCAATCCTGTGCTTATGGAAGGAAACTTCGCTTATTCCTCATATAACATTTCTCTTGCCGAAAATAATTCTCAGCCACGAACAAGTAAAATAAACGGGTTTAACCTTGGTTTAGGGTTTACGTATTATCTGGGAAAGGACGAAATGAAATATGGAGTCGAAATGCTCGGATTTAAAACCGTTTTCAATTTTTACAACGCGCTCAACCTGATAATTGACCAAACACAGAATACCACTGAACTGGCCGGATATGTGAAATATAAAATGACAAAAGGCAAGTTTCTTATTGAACCAGGATTCAGAATGCAATGGTACGCTTCATTATCAGATTTTTCGCCCGAACCCCGCCTTGCATTAAAGTATAATGTTTCGGACAAAGTCCGGATTAAACTGGCTGCCGGACTATACTCGCAGAACCTGCTGGCTGCCAACTCCGACCGCGATGTTGTTAACCTCTTTTATGGTTTCCTTTCAGGCCCGGACAATTTACAGGATGAGTTTAATGGTAAAATACGGAAACACAGCCTTCAAAAATCACAGCACATAATTTTAGGGTTTGAATTTGATCCAATCGAAAACGTGACAGTAAATCTGGAAGGATATTATAAAAATTTTCCACAGCTTACAGTTCTCAACAGAAACAAAGTATTTAATGATGCGCCTCCCTATAATGACCCCTCTCCAAATAATCCATATTTTAAAGAAGATTACCTGAGAAAAGATTATATCATAGAATCGGGCGATGCTGAAGGAATTGATCTTTCACTAAAATACGAACACAATCACATCTATTTTTGGGCGGTTTATTCTTATGCCTTTGTGCACCGTTTTGATGGTCAGGTAAACTATGCGCCTCACTACGACAGGAGGCATAACGTCAATGTTGTAGCTTCGTATCAGTTTGGAGAAAAATACCTTTGGGACTTTAATGTACGATGGAATATGGGTTCAGGATTTCCTTTTACCAAAACACAAGGGTTTTATGAAAAACTACTATTTAACCAGGGTATCTATTCCGATCCTGCAACTATGAGTGGGGAATTGGGGATCATTTATGATGATCTGAATAAGGGACGGCTGCCCTATTATCACCGCCTCGACTTCAGCATTACCCGCCGGATACTGTTAAGCGAACACTCTGCATTGGAATGCAATCTGAGCATTACAAATGTTTATAACCGCGAAAATATTTTTTATGTGGACCGTGTTACTGCCGAACATGTAAACCAATTACCATTTATGCCAAGTGCAGGGCTAACACTATCATTCTAATTTTAATACCAGCTTTTCGTCAATCGCACTTTCGGATTCCTGTTCATTCCTTGTTTTTTGAATCGATAACGATTGTAACCGGGCCATCATTTACAAGTTCAATATTCATATGAGCACCAAATACTCCTGCAGCAACAGGTTTCCCAAGGGCGACAGTTAAATTTTTGCAGAATTCCTGATACAGCGGTTCTGCTATCTCAGGGCGCGCTGCTTTAATATATGATGGGCGATTTCCTTTTATTGTGCTTGCATGCAAAGTAAACTGGCTGATAACCAAAATTTCAGCATCAATATCAATTACAGAAAGATTCATAACACCATCTGAATCACTCATCACACGTAATTGCGTGATCTTCCTGCTCAACCATGCTATATCTTCATGATTGTCAGCCTCCTCAATGCCAACAAACACAAGTAATCCAGCTTCAATGCAGCTTTTTATTTCTGAATCAATTTTAACCGAAGCCCTTGTCACCCGTTGAATTACGACTTTCATAAAATCATTTTGTCAGGATTTCAACTGTTGATACTTTTCGAGAAGAACCAAAAATAAAACTTTTAGAATAACTTCCTCAAGCTTCACTTCACATTATTTGAAGATTCAATCTACTAACTTTCTAAACTTTTTACTTTCTACTTTCTACTCTCTAATAGTCGGTTGCATCAAGTTTGTCATCATTCAACATACCCAAATAATTTTGATAACGGCCTTTATTAATCTTTCCTTCATCCAAAGCCTGTTTTATTGCACACCCAGGTTCGTGCACATGGGTGCAATTTGCAAAATGGCAATCGTGCATCCGCTCACGCATTTCGGGAAAGCGTTCGCAAATTTCCTGACTTGCAAAGTCGATAAGACCAAACTCCTTTATACCAGGCGTATCAATAATATATCCTCCAAATGCCAAACAATGCATCTCGGCAAACGTTGTTGTATGTTTTCCTTTATGATGGTATGATGAAATATCGCCGGTACGTATGTTAAGTCTTGGTTCAATGGCATTAATAAGCGCAGATTTTCCGACACCGGAATGGCCGGTAAAAAGGCTAACTTTACCTGCAAGTGCCACATTCAATGCATCAAGTCCTTCGCGTGTAATAGCTGAAACTGCAAATACTCCATACCCAATACCGGAATATAGTTCCATTAATTGATCCAACTGTTGTTTTGCAGCTTTATCAGAGATGTCAATTTTATTGAAAACGATTGTTGCAGGAATATGATAGGCTTCAGCCGTAACCAATACTCTGTCAATAAACCCTGTTGATGTGCGTGGCTGAATTATACTCGCAATAACAAATAAGCGATCTATATTTGAAGCAATAATATGCGACACCTTTGAAAGCCGTGTGGCTTTACGAATAATATAATTCGTGCGGGGATGAATGGTTGTTATTATTCCTGTACTCTTGCCTTTTTCCAGAAAAAAAATCACTTTATCGCCAACTGATAGTGGATTAGTGGTTTTTATCCCTTCCATCCGAAAGCGTCCTTTTAACCTGCATTCAAAGGCATCACCTCCTGCAACCTGCACTGTAGAGTAACTACCGGTGGACCGAATGATGATACCTTCTAGAGGATGCGAAGAATTACTCAAAGTGATAATGCTTTTTAACTGGTTTTAGGATTGTCCAAATGCATTTCAGTCCACTACGAAAAATTACATAATCGCCCGGGTATAAGGTAACTTTATCTTGTTCAGTTTCGATAACGACTTCCCCTTCGAGGAAAAGGCAATGCTCGTCTTCCAGGTATATATAAGGGAAGCGCGACACTCCCTTTTCCCATATAGGCCAGTTCCTGATACCTCTCAGGTCTATTTCATTGTCGTCAAGTTTTATGATTTCAAGTTTATTCATAGTTCCTGCTAATCATTTTTTATTCCGTTTGTAAAATTAGGAACATTTAGTCTTATATTTGAATTTCCTAAATTAACTGAATATGATCAGCTACATCCCGGTTATTATTGCGCCAATATTCTTCGTGCTCTTGCTTGTTTACTTGAAATATAAAATTCCAAAAGGCGATTTTACTCTATTCTACTTATCGTTTTTTATTGGGATACTTGCGATAGGTTTCATTTTTCTTGTGGACTGGGTCGTAAGACTTACAAACCTTGGTGAACTTCATAATCTCAGGCGCAGTGTATTTTTTACTTTCGTAATGGTTGGCGGAGCTGCTGAATTGGCAAAATTTCTGATCGTAATGATTCTTGATATTCCTGATAAAAGGTTTACTACCGTGAGTGATGGTATTGTTTACAGCCTTTCTACCGGATTAGGGTTTACTTTAGCATTCACTATCTATAGCTATTACCTTCATCCCATGTCCTCTGATTTGCAATTATACCTCGTAACACTAACTCCAATGGCCATGGCACTGGCTGTGATAATGGGGTTTTTCCTGGGGTTGGGTAAAGTACGGAGTAATCTGTTTATTGATGCTATGACCGGTCTTTTGGCAGCTTCCTTTTTTCATGGGCTGTACCGCTTCTGTATTTTAACGCAGGACAGGCAACTGCTATCAATAACTATTATAGGAACCATCATTATTTCACTTATCCTCCTTGTCAAAGCCGTTCAAACACGGCCAGAATCAAATTAAGCGAAATACTTTTCCGGGCAGGCATTTTACTATTCCTTCAAATTCGAGGTTTAATAATGCAGAAGCCAATTGGGACGGCACAAGTTGTGATTCTGCTGAAAGCATATCCATTGCACATTCTCCATGCTGCTTAAGTATGGCAATTATCTTTTCCTCCCCGGGTGTCATCTCAAGTAATAATTCGCGTTGGGGCGATGCGGATGATGCAGGGCTAATGTCCCAATTCATAATATAGCTGATATCTTTAGCAGAGTGGATCAGGGCAGCTCTGTTTGTGCGAATTAGATTATTGCATCCTTCCGAAAATTCATCACCTATACGCCCCGGGACTGCAAAAACGTCACGGTTGTAAGAGTTGGCTATATCAGCTGTGATCAAAGCACCACCTTTATTTCCTGCTTCAATAACAATGGTGGCATCGGCTATACCTGCCACTATTCGGTTACGTTTAGGAAAATTCTCCCTGTCAGGATTTGATTCACTTAAAAATTCAGTAAGTAATCCTCCTTGATTCACAATACGCCCGGCGAGTGACCTGTTAAGCGGAGGATAAATACGATCCAATCCATGCCCAAGTACCGCTATGGTTGATAAACCGGTGTCCATGGCCGATTTGTGGGCTACGGTATCAATTCCATATGCTAACCCACTCACTACAAGCACACCTAGTGAAGCCATACCTTCAATAAGATCCCGACAAATATGTTTGCCATAATCTGTTGCCCTGCGTGTTCCAACCACACTAACGATTCGTTGTTGATTGAGTGCGGCATTTCCCTTGAAATAAAGCATTATCGGGCTATCCACACATTGTTTCAACCTAATTGGATAGCCCTCATCCAAAAAAAAGAAGTGATTGATTGCATACTTCTCAATAAATTCCATTTCTTTTTCGGCTCTCGGGAAAACATTATGCGACACCAATGAATTTACAGTTGCTTCACCTATTCCTGGAATTTTCAACAAAGCTTTCTTCCTTTCTGTAAACACTGCCTGCACTCCACCACAGTAAGCAACAAGCCGTTTGGCATTTATATCGCCAATTCCAGGTATTAAGGACAATGCAATCTGATAGATGAGCATATGTGAGAATTAGATGATCAAACGTAACTAAAATATCCGAAATTTGCAAC
>CAZEDO010000043.1:0-12770 GCA_964511085.1 uncultured Lentimicrobiaceae bacterium | reverse complement strand
CAATTTTTGAAGGTTTAATTATCGGTCAGTTAAAAAAAACAAGCATCCCGGCAACAATTGTCAGGGGAACGCCTTCTGAATTGAATTCCAAAGAGCCTGTTAATAATGTTTCACTATACAATCATTTATTAACGGGTGAATTGGCCGGTAATATCCGAAAGGCTGGTTTTGTGATATGCCGCTCCGGCTACTCCACACTTATGGATATGGCTGTGTTAGGTAAAAAAGCAGTATTATTGGTTCCTACGCCTGGTCAGACTGAACAGGAATACCTGGCTAAACGCCTGCATAAACTTGGATGGATGAATTATCAGGATCAAAATAATTTTAACATCGATAAACCTGCCAACGAAGTTGGTGAATACTGTGGGATAAACCTGCCAACTGACGAAACTTTGCTGGATATGCAGATAGAAGCCTTACGCATAAGCTTAAATCATGGATCTGCCAGCCGATAACTATTATTTATACTTTTACTGCTAAAATAATTGCTTTATGACTTTTTGCTATATAACCTGGAGTGTAAGCCCGGAAATGTTCAGTATCGGTCCGATAACATTGCGTTGGTATGGATTATTATTCGCATTGTCGTTTGTTATAGGCTACATCATTATGCAACGTTTTTTCTCTAAGGAGAATTTGCCAATCACACTGCTGGACGAACTGGCTACTTATATGATAATCGCTACAGTTGTTGGAGCCCGCCTTGGGCATGTTTTGTTTTACGAACCAGAAAGTTATTTTAGTCACCCACTCGATATCCTTAAGATATGGGAAGGAGGTCTGGCAAGTCATGGTGCAGCAGTTGGAATAATGATAGCATTATACTTTTTTGCACGCAAGAACCACAAACCTTATCTTTGGGCATTCGACCGTGTTGTTATTGTTGTGGCTCTGGCAGCCTTCTTCATCCGCACGGGCAACCTGATGAATTCGGAAATTTTCGGAAAACCCACTAATCTACTATGGGCTTTTATATTCACCCGCGTTAGCGACATCCCCCGTCATCCAACCCAGATATATGAAGGATTATGCTACCTGGCTACATTTTTCTTTTTATTATATTATTATTATAAAAAGAATGGCAATCCGAGAACAGGCTCAATTTTCGGGATATTCCTTATCATGATTTTCGGGGTAAGGATATTTATTGAATTCCTAAAAGAGCCACAGGTTGGTTTTGAAAACAATCTGACTTTTAACATGGGGCAAATGCTATCAGTACCTTTTGTTATCCTGGGTGTCTACCTGCTTTTGCGACGACCAACCGAGACATAGTAAAAAGAGAGCGGCAATTACCGCTCTCTTTTTTATAGACAAATCTATCCTGTATTATTCATAAAAATTTCTCGCAAAGCCGCAACTAAGCGAAGCGTTCTCATAAGCGCAGCGAACTTAGCGAAGCATTCTCACGAACAAAGTGAGTAATAAAGCCGCTAACTACAAGTATTTGATTGAAATTTTTTGATAAATCAAAAAGTATTTACAGAATGTATTCCTTATATTAAACTGTTCCAATTCAAAACTTTGCGTCTTTGCGAGATGAATTATTCAGGCTAAACTATCTCATAATTTTAGATTTCATCTCCATAAACTTATCTATTTTTTTGGCGACTGCATTCTGCTTGTTTTCTTTTGCCATTGAGGACAAACGGTCGAGTACTGCCATTGCCTGCTCCAAATCTGATTGATAATTGGCAGTGAACTCTGTTGTAAGGGAAGTATAATAATTAACGTCATCCTCGTATATGCCAGCCAATGTTCCGACCAACTGGTTGCCCTTGGTTATAGCGCCACTCTTGTAATATATGTCAGCAAACTGCATCATATAATAATCAAAAGTAATCTTACTATTTGGGAATGCCTCCAGGCAGCGATCTACAGCTTTGATAGCCATATCCTTTTTCCCTTCATCGAGCAACTGAATTGCAAGGCGGATAAAATTCTGCTTCGGAATCATTGAATTGCGGTAGCTTTCGCGATCAACATAAACTTTAGGATCGGCCAGGTTTCCCCATTTGCATTTATTCATCAGGATATCATAAGAACCTTCAGCATCAACGCCACCAAGGCCTTCAACATAGCCTTTGGCGATAACAGGAAGAAACCGGTAAACAAAACCCTCCTGATGACAGTATTTATCAACATCAAGAACATCGCTCACACTTGAGGGGCTGGCGAAGTAGATTGGTCTTTTCCACATGCTCGTAGCAAGGAAATCCAAAAGCATGAGGTCATTTTTATAAAGATAATTGGATTTAACATCCCAATCGATTGATTTCACCATTTTACCGGCCATATATTTTGGAATAAGGCCATTATTAACCATATAAGCCGAATCAATAGGCAGACTAAGGTGTTTCGTCGGGAGAAAATGAATCTTTTCACCACTCTGTAAAGGAAGTTTGGCACGTTCATCATCAGATGCAATAAAATCAATAACATCTTTCAAAGGAAGCCGATCTTTGGTCATTTCATAGAAAGGAATCATTTCGTTAACTCCTTTATTGTATTGCTGAGGCGTTAAAGTAAGCGCCAGCTGATCTGAATTGTATATTTTACGTGCTAACTGGTGAACGTACCATTCTCCTGACGCCAGCATATAGTTCACTACCCTGACATCGGTACGGATACCTTCAACTTCCTGAGCATACCATAAAGGGAATGTATCATTATCGCCATTTGTGATGAGGATGGCATTTGGTGCGCATGAATTAAGATAATTTGCTGCAAAATCCCTTGTAGCATACTTATTTGCGCGATTGTGATCGTCCCAGCCTTCTTTAGCCATTATTCCGGGAACCAACAAAAGGCAAATAGCTGTAACTGCTATGGCTACCGCCTTTTGATTGAATTTACGCAGCAAGTCGAAAAGAAAATATACCCCTAACCCTATCCAAAAGGCAAACGCATAGAATGAACCGGCATATGCGTAATCTCTTTCGCGTGGCTGGAAAGGATATTGATTCAGATAAATCACTATTGCCAATCCTGTCATAAAGAACATCAATGCCACTACAATTGCACCTGTATAATGCTTTCGGAAATGGAAGTACATCCCCAATAATCCAAGAATAAGCGGAAGAAAATAGAATTTATTATTGGCAGGATTTTTCATGCTTTGCGGTAAGAGAGTCTGATCGCCAAGACGCTTGCTGTCGAGAAAATTTATCCCGCTAATCCAGTTCCCGTTCTTAATGCCCCCATGGCCTTCAACATCGTTTTGCCTGCCAGCGAAATTCCACATAAAGTAGCGAAGGTACATATGCCCTATCTGGTAATCAATAAAGAACCGGAGGTTTTCGCCAAAAGTGGGCTTATACAATGTTTCAGCTTTCCCCTCATCATTTGTTACATCAATAGGTATTCCCTGTATCTTACCCCATGCTTTATATGCTGAAATATGACTACTTTTTTGATTGCTCCACATTCGGGGAAATAATGTACAAAACCTTGAATCATAATTAGGAATAGTATTCTTACGATCACTTGTTATAATGTACTTATGAGCTTTGGAGTCTCTGATATAAATTGGTGAACCGTCCTTATAAGGAGTCTGCGGATCAAGCGGAGCGTTATAATACTGACCATAGAAAATAGGCCAGTCACCATATTGCTCGCGATTAAGGTAAGAAAGAAGGCTGATTGCATCATCGGGGTTGTTTTCATTGATCGGTGTATTGGCATTAGCGCGTATCACCAGCATTGCAAACGAGGAATAGCCAACTAAAATAAAAGTGAGGCAGAGAATTAGTGTGTTATAAAGCGGTTTCCTTTTCTTTATTGTATAGTTTAATCCAAACACAATAGCACCAATCAACAAAATGAAATATATAACTGTACCTGAATTAAAAGGCAATCCTAATGTATTTATAAAAAACAGCTCAAATTTACCAGCCAGGCTAACTACCCATGGAATTATGATAAACATAATTGCAGAAAGAATTACAAGGGATATCACGCCTGTAAGAATTATTCCATTCCGGGTTGGTTTGTATTTCTTAAAGTAATATACAAATGCTATTGCCGGGATTGCAAGCAGGTTTAACAAGTGAACCCCAATGGAAAGCCCCATAAAATAGGCAATGAGAATAATCCACTTAAAAGCATGCGGCTCATCGGCAACACGCTCCCATCTTAGGATAGCCCAAAAAACCAGGGCTGTAAAAAAAGAAGACATGGCATATACTTCACCTTCAACAGCCGAAAACCAGAATGAATCGCTGAAAGTATAGGCCAGAGCACCAACCAGTCCACTTCCTAAAATTGCATACATTTCACCAGATGTCATTTCGTCTGATTTAGGCACAAACTTCAGCGCCAGTGCTGTGATAGACCAGAAAAGGAAAAGGATTGTAAAGGCACTGCAGAGAGCTGACATGGCATTTACCATCATTGCCACATGTGTTAAATCACCAAATGCAAAAAGAGAAAAAAATCTTCCGATCATCTGGAATAGCGGAGCTCCCGGTGGATGCCCAACCTGTAGTTTAAACGCAGTTGAAATATATTCGCCACAATCCCACCAGCTGGCCGTAGGCTCAATGGTTGAAAGATAGGTAAATGCAGCAATAGCAAAGGTAATCCAACCTATCAGGTTGTTCAGTAACCGGAAATTTTTCATCTGTTAATAATTTGCTTTTTAAGGGTCGGATAGAAAAGCCACAATACTAAATCAATAAGAAAATCATTATCGGATGAGGATTTGTAATATTGAGGCTTCTTCATTCTCTGATAAATAACTAGATTTTATTGGAAATGAGGTGCGAAAATAGCGAATTTTACGCCAGTATCAGTTAGCTAATTCTAAAATAACTGAATATTTTAATCCCATGAGTACAACAGACGTTCCAGAGGAATTTCATCCTTTTCGTAAACCCAGTGAAACTCATTTGACAGGAATAGATATCTTTGCTAAATAATACGATCGCGCTACTTATTCTAATTCGTGTGCTGTCAAAAGGCTGACCAGATGTATGATTTTGATGAAATAATCCCCCGGCAGGGCACTGATTGTGTGAAGTATGACTTGCGTGAAGCCTTTTTCGGCGATCCAGGTGTACTGCCAATGTGGGTCGCAGATATGGATTTCCGTACCCCCGACTTTGTAGTTGATGCAGTTAAACGCCGTGCCACGCATGAGATATATGGTTACAGCATACGCGGTGCCGGTTGGCACAATGCTTTAATCTCCTGGCTCGATCGCCGCCATTCCTGGACTGTTCAAAAGGAATGGATTGTTTTCAGTCCCGGTGTTGTTCCTGCTCTCAATATGGCAGTTTTAGCTTTTACCCAACCTAATGATGCCATAATTGTTCAGCCACCTGTGTATTTCCCGTTTTTCTCAGCAGTCGAAAAACATGGACGAAAACTAGTTTATAATCCGCTGAAACTTGAACATGGCCGGCTTAATATGGATTTTGATGATCTGGCCGAAAAAGCCAAGCAAGGTGCAAAATTATTGCTCCTTTGCAATCCGCAAAATCCTGGTGGCAGCGCTTGGACAAAGGATGAACTCACAACTTTGATGCAGATTTGCCGGGAGCATAATATTCTAATCCTTTCGGATGAAATTCATTCGGACCTTGTCCTTCGTGGCAAAAAACATACGGTGCTGGCAATGGTATCACCTGATGCTTCCGATTTAGTGATAACTGCCATTGCTCCCAGTAAAACTTTTAATCTGGCGGGCATGGGCACCTCTGCATTGGTAATTCCAAACGAAGAGTTGCGCAACCGTTTTTCCGAAACAATTGAGAATTTGCACCTGAGCCTTGGAACCCTTTTTGGAAATGTAGCCTCCCAGGCGGCTTATACGCATGGCGATCAATGGTTGGGCGAGTTGCTCGAATACCTGCGGCGAAACCTTGATATGGCTGAAACTTACATCAATAAGCATATCCCTAAGATAACAATGATCCGGCCAGAAGCAACATACATGGTTTGGCTCGATTGCCGCGAACTTGGTTTTAATGACGATGAACTCCGGGATTTCATGATTAAAAAGGCAAGACTCGGTCTTAACGAAGGGCGTACTTTTGGTCCGGGAGGCGAAGGTTTTATGCGTATGAATATTGCTTGTCCTATTGCCATGCTCAAGGATGCCCTTGAAAGGTTAAAAATCGCTATTGACGGGATGAAGGTAAAATAAATTGGCCTGGAATCCAATAACACAATATTATGATTGATCTGAGGAGTGATACGGTTACACGTCCTGCAAAAGCCATGCTGGATTTAATGTTTACTGCACAGGTAGGAGATGATGTATTTGGCGATGACCCAACTGTAAATGCGCTGGAAGCCAAAGCCGCCAAATTGTTTGGAATGGAATCTGCGTTATTCTGTGCTTCGGGAACTATGACCAACCAGATAGCTATAAAAGTTCATACCCGTCCCGGAGATGAAGTAATCTGCAATAAGTTATCACACATATATTATTATGAAGGCGGAGGAATCGCGGTTAATTCAGGTGCTTCTGTCTGTCTTCTGGATGGCGACCGTGGCCGGATTACCGCTGAAGATGTGCGCAACCACATCAATCCCGACGATATACACCGCCCGGTGACCCGCCTTGTTGAGATTGAGAATACTATGAATAAAGGTGGCGGAGCAGTATATGATTACAATGAAGTAATTGCTATTAGCAATGTTTGTAAAGAGAATGATCTTAAATTCCATCTTGATGGTGCCAGACTTTTTAATGCCCTCACGGTCACAGGTCAGCAACCTGCTGATTATGGCTGCCTGTTCGATTCAATTTCAATTTGCCTGAGTAAAGGACTTGGAGCCCCTGTAGGTTCACTCCTGCTTGGAAGCAAGCAGTTTGTTAATCAGGCACGTCGCGTTCGTAAGGTTTTTGGTGGAGGAATGAGGCAGGCCGGCTATCTGGCTGCTGCAGGTATTTTTGCGCTGGATCACAATGTCACCCGACTTGCTGACGATCATCACAGGGCTGCCCAACTTGGTGCTGTACTTGCAGGGCTGCCTTTTATTGAAGAAGTTGTTCCGGTCGAAACAAACATTATTTTCTTCAGGCTTGCTGAACACCTGAGTGAAATTGAATTTCTGAATAAACTTGCCAAAAAGAACATTCATGCTTTGGCGTTGTCGCCGCGTAATATCCGCATGGTCACCCATCTCGATTTTACGGATGATATGTTGGACGAACTGGTAGTAGTCTTGAAATCAATATAAAAAAAAAGAGCGCGAACTTCTTCACACTCCTTTTTGTCAAATATGTTATGCTATTCCTGCCTAATCAGTTAGCATGATTTTGTAATTTGTAAATTTTCCATCTGTAAGCAATATCCTGAGATTATACATGCCTGGTTTGCTGCCAGCAATGTCAATGACCATCTTGTCCGAGAAATTCTCATTTTTCCTGTAAACACATTCACCGGCAGCATTAACCAGTGAAATTTCGGTTATCATAGCCTGGCTATGAGAGCTGTTTTCGATTATTAACTGACCATCAGTCGGGTTAGGATAAATTTTGAATGACGGAACCTTATACATTGGAAGCCCAACAGTAGAAACAAAATTGGCCAGCAGGTTGTGGCTTGCGTCAACATGGGTAGAGTAAGTTTCAGAAGTTGAAACTGTTTTCCCGTTTTCGGTCCATTTAGAGAATACCCAGCCATTATTTGGATAAGCTCTAAGGGTAACCTTTTCACCTGAAGGGTAAGTGTTTCCGCCTGTAGTATAACCTCCATTTGCAGGGCCAGAAGAAACTGTTATCAGGAATTGCTTTACAAAATTTGCTGTCAGCGAACGATCAGATTCAACCTTGATGTCACATGTGGCATCGGCAGAAACCTGTGAACCAAATTCCGTCCAGTTTATAAATGCCCAGCCTTCGTTTGGCGTGGCATCAAGAGTAGCCTGGGTGCCGGCAATATACGTGCCGCCTCCGGTTGTGTAGCCACCATTCGTCTGATTTGCAGATGCGCTAACAGTGTATTGGGAAAGTTGTACTACAGGCCCATCAGAAGGCGAAATTTTGTTTGTGCCTGGTGTAACACCAGCAGCATAGAGGAAGGTGCAAGTGCTCACCATGCAGAAAACGAGGAGTAGTAGTTTTTTCATAGTTAGATTATTATAGGTTAATTAGTTAGCGTAGAACAGGAGTTCCCGCTAACACATATAGCGGGGAATTTCTTTATGGTTTATCTTTTTTCAGCTGAAAAGTAATCGGCTTTTTGGATTTATTTTTGGACTTTTAGCTTTGATGTTTTCAATTTAGATTCCATCCACCTTGATTCCTGCAGAAATGATTGCTGCCATAAGACAAAGGTTTGTTTCTGCCTCAGAATTTAATCTCATAATTTATTTCAAAAGAGGCTTCCGCACGACCAGTCGCATTAGCCATTTCATGAATTCTTCCGGCATTATATGAACTCATTTTAAATTAGTTTTCAATGCTTTACAGATTTGTTCGTTTCAATCAAATTGATTTACATTTGCCCGAACTAAATACAAAACATTATGACCATAGGAATACTCAAAGAAATTGCAGGGGAGAGGCGGGTTTCGCTGCTTCCGGAGAGTGTTGCAACGCTCGTGAAAATGAACGTTACAATGCTTGTTGAGTCAGGGGCCGGATTGGCCGCGTATGCGTCTGACGAGGATTATATCGCTGCCGGAGCAAAAATTGACACCAGGCAGAATGTAATTTCAAATTCAGAACTGCTCATCAAAATTAACCAGCCCGAGAAGGAAGAAATTAACCTGATGAAAGAAGGTAAAGTTCTTCTGTGTGTGCTGAATCCTTATTTTAATGCTGACCTGGTAAAGGAGCTGGCTGCCAGGAATATCACTTCTTTCAGTCTTGATGTTATTCCTCGTACATCCCGTGCCCAGGCAATGGATATCCTCTCGTCAATGGCTACAGTGGCCGGCTACAAAGCTGTGCTAACTGCTGCAAATACATTGCCGAAGTTTTTCCCCATGTTTATGACTGCTGCAGGTACGATTAAACCAGCCAATATGCTCATCCTTGGCGCAGGTGTTGCCGGACTTCAGTCCATTGCCACATCGCGAAAGCTTGGAGCAGTTGTTTATGTTTTTGATGTTCGTGCTGCTGTTAAGGAAGAAGTTGTTGGCCTGGGTGGTAAATTTATTGACGTTGAAGGTGCTACTGACGACAAAGCCGCAGGCGGTTATGCTGTGGAACAATCAGAAGAATTCAAACAACGCCAGGCTCAGGCCATCCACGATCAGGCTGTTAAGTCGGATGTGATTATATGTACTGCGCAAATCCCCGGAAGGCGTGCTCCGCTGTTGCTCAAAAAAGAGACTGTTGAAGCTATGCGCCCGGGTTCGGTAATTATCGACCTTGCTGCCAATACCGGAGGTAACTGCGAAGTGACAAAAAATGCTGAAACGATTGTTCATCACGGTGTAACAGTTATAGGAAACTCATTGTTCCCGGTTGATATGCCAACCGATGCCAGCCGTATGTTTGGCAAAAATGTTATTAATTTCCTCAAACTCATCATTACCAAAGAAGGCGGCTTAAACCTTAACTGGGATGATGATATTGTTAAAGGTACAGCTGTTACCCACAACAAGGAAGTTGTTCACGAAAGAGTTAAATCGGTAATAGGTTAAGCAAGGAGTGCCTAGAGTGCCTTGAGTACTTAGAGTGCCTATAGTTTTTAGTTTTGGAATTAAAAAGTTTATTTAAAAATTTGGAGAATATGATTCTGCCTGAATTCACAAAGAAGAAGGTATAATTATCTTGATAAATAAACGCTAAAAATAGCACCCCGGAACTCAATCACCTTGGCACATTGGCACCTGGCACATTGGTACCTTTTATCATCACGTACTACAAAATAAATTTATCATCAATAACACTAACTAAATAACATCGAAATTATGGAAGAAATTTTGAAATTTTTCCTTGAGTATAAAGAGATGATCTTCATTATCATCTTATCCATATTCCTGGGGATAGAAGTAATATCGCACGTACCGGCGGTACTGCATACACCACTTATGTCGGGCAGCAATGCCATACATGGCGTGGTAATTATCGGTGCCATCATAGTGATGGGACATGCAGAAAGCACGCTCTCACTCATTTTCGGGTTTATTGCCGTTATTCTGGGCACACTCAATGTAGTAGGGGGATTTGTGGTTACTGACCGCATGTTGGAAATGTTTAAGAAAAAGAAAAATTAAGGAGAGCTGAACCATGGAACAAATAACTAAAATCATCGCGTTCACCAGTGAAATCTCTATTCTGGAGATATCCTATCTTATCGCTTCAATCCTCTTTATACTTGGATTAAAGAAACTGAGCCATCCTGCCACAGCACGCGCAGGTAACCTTTGGGCTGCTGCCGGTATGGGAGCTGCCATCCTGTTCACCATCCTTTTCCACAAAACAAATGTCCAGATGCCCGACGGTACCATGGAGGCCCGCGGAATTCACAACATAGGATGGATAATTATTGCCCTCGCCATCGGTTCATTCATTGGCTGGTATGCCTCTATAAAAGTGAAAATGACTGCTATGCCCCAGATGGTTTCCATCTTTAATGGAATGGGAGGCGCCTGCGCCGCGTTGATTTCACTCATGGAATTCCCCAAGATGCAGAATATGCTTGCTTCCGAAGGTTCCTTACACATGCTCAATGGCGAAGGTATTGCCATTATGCTTGGTTTAATGATCGGAGGTGTTTCGTTTGCAGGTAGTATGATCGCTTTTTTGAAGCTTGACGGACGCATTGGTGACATCAAACATCCCATCCTGCGCATCATCAACCTTAGCTTTTTAGTTGGTTTGGTAGTTGCGCTTGTAGTTATCCTCTATATGCAGCCACTTACCGACAATAACCTGCCTATTTATCTTTTTGCGCTTGCAGCCCTGGTGTATGGTGTAACTTTCGTTATGCCTATCGGTGGTGCCGATATGCCTGTTGTTATTTCGCTCCTCAACTCGTTCACAGGTGTGGCAGCTGCCATGGGTGGTTTCCTTTATGGCAACCAGGCAATGCTCACCGGCGGTATTTTGGTAGGCTCCTCGGGTACTATCCTTACCATACTTATGTGCAAGGCAATGAACCGTTCATTGCTGAATGTAATCATTGGCGCATTTGGTGTTGCAGGTGCCGCTGGTACCGAAGACGGCGACAAGACCGTAAAGGAAATTTCACTGAGCGATGCAGCAGTTTTATTAAGTTATTCACAGAAAGTATATATCGTTCCGGGTTACGGACTGGCTGTTGCCCAGGCTCAGCATTTGTGCCACGAACTGGACAACCTGCTCGCAGGCAAAGGTGTTGAGGTTAAATATGCCATCCATCCTGTAGCCGGACGTATGCCTGGTCACATGAACGTGCTGTTGGCCGAAGCAGATGTTCCTTACGAAAAACTCGTGGAAATGGAAGATGCCAACAACGAAATGGGAAATACAGACGTGGTAATTGTTATTGGTGCCAATGACGTTGTTAATCCTGCCGCCGAAGACGATCCGTCGAGCCCCATTTACGGAATGCCTATTATTAAAGCACTGGATGCGAAGAACGTTATTGTTATGAAACGCAGTATGGCTGCCGGTTATGCCGCTATTCCGAACAACCTTTTCTACCATACGAAAAACCGTATGCTTTTTGGTGATGCCAAGGCTACGCTGCAGAAACTTGTAGCTGAAATTAAGAGCCTATAATTAGGGAATTTATCGTTAAAGAGAAGCCTTCCGGTCGTTTGCCGGGAGGCTTCTGTTTAATACGTATTTGATATCCTTTAATTCCCGGAAGCTGTAATTCTGAACCAGGAGCTAAAGTTCATCAGCCATCTGCAAACCTTCCGGAATGAAACTGCCTGTGGATAAAAATGTATAAAATGAAGTTGATTTATACTAATTTTGTACAAAAATATGTATTTTCGTATCTTGAATAATTGTACGGTTGTCTGACACATTAAAACGCGTATTTTGCTGATATTTAAACAATATCCTAAGTATATCCGGCTTCTCTCAAAGCTGTCCTTTTCTATTGCCTTGCTTTTAGTTAGCCTTGCAGGGTACGCACAACCTAACGTGGTGGTGAGCAGCTATTTCCGCTCTAATTTTCCTGTGACCGCTACTCAAAGTGATCAATTTACTGAACTTTTCGTTGTGAATGATAATATTGATATGACTGGCTGGACGCTGCAGGATAACAATGCGGGTCAGACCTCCTGGCAAACACCAATTACTTTTAGCTGTAGTTCTAATCCACTTTTTTGGAGCCACATGCGGGCAGGCACAATTATTATTGTCTGGCACAGGGGGATAGGTTCTAACAATATTCCACACCCTATCGATGCAAATGCAGATGATGGTTATCTTGAATTATCCGCAACAGATGCCAATTATTTTACAGGAGGTAATTTTGGTACTACGAATACAACCTTAGACATAAATAGACTCGGTGATCTTGTTCGTTTAAGAACTGGTGTTGACCCTGCAGGAGCTGACGTTCATGCACTTGGGCATCAAACGACTCCAGGATCAAGTTTCGGCGCACTAACATGTCCTGCAATTTGCCATAATTTTTTAATGACTACTAATGTTACTACGCTTTATGTTTCTCCAGGTGGTAACAATGCACCCAACTGGGGGAGTCCACCGTACTTTGGTTTAACGGAATCTGTGATGGCAATTGGCAATTTTACTTCTGGGACTCCTAACAATGCAGCAGCGAACAATACGATGTGGCTGACCCGTCGCCAACCTGTCTGGGTAGCTCCTACGGCAACAGCCGTTTCCCAGCTTGCAAATA
>CAZEDO010000042.1:0-28836 GCA_964511085.1 uncultured Lentimicrobiaceae bacterium | reverse complement strand
CTTGCACGCTACATCAATTTTTCTACTTTTGTGAACTAAATAACAGAAACTAAAAACCCGTTATATGAACTTCGAAGAATTTGCTTCAAAGCACAAACTGCTCAAGTCGTGGAAATACACATGGGCTCCTATTGACAAAGGTTACAACGACCGTACACTTTATGTGAACGTTGGTAATAGCGACATTAGAGAGAAACCTGTGTCTCCGGAAATGAAAGAGAAATTTACCGGCGGAAAAGGTTACGGCCTCCGTTTACTGTGGGATGCCACCAAACCCGATACCCGCTGGAATGATCCTGAAAACGAAATTGTAATTAACACCGGGCCAATTTGTGGAATTACTCAATATTCCGGGACCGGAAAATCCATTGTTGTTACCATTTCACCGCAGACTGATATTGTTATCGACAGCAATGTTGGCGGTTATTTTGGCCCATTCCTCAAATTCGCAGGTTTCGATTCCCTTGAAGTGCAAGGCAAAGCTGACAAAGACGTGATTGTTCTGATAGATGAAACACGTGAATTAGTTGAGATCTATGAATCAGCTGATGAACCGGCAGACAGCCACCTGCTTGCCGAATATTTAACAGAAACTTTTGCAAGCAGCGATAAAGATAAAATGAATGTTGCTGTTGTTTCGGCAGGTAGTGCTGCTGACAATTCACTCATTGGCATGCTTAATTTCAGTTTTTTTGATGCAAGACGTAAATTGGTTCGCCTCAAACAAGCCGGACGTGGTGGCATTGGGACAGTATTACGTGATAAAAAGATCAGAGCATTGGTAGCTCATTCCAAAGGCGTTAGCGGAACGCGAAACAATGTTGTTAACCCCGAAGTTATCATGGATCGCGGACGGCGCTTTAACAAAGAGATGCGCGAACTCGACGACAAGCAATGCGAAATGCGCAGCAAAGGAACAGCCCATCTTACACTTGTGATGAACGATTATGACCTGCTGCCTGTAAATAATTTTAAATTCGGCAGTCATCCTGATGCAGTGAAGATCAGCGGGGATGTGTGGAAGTCATTTTTCACACAAGGTGTGCCGGACGGATGCTGGATTGGCTGCAATATGGCCTGTGCTAAAGGTGTGGACAACTACCTGCTCCGTTCAGGTCCGTATAAAGGATCAAGGGTTATTGTTGATGGTCCGGAATATGAATCGACTTCATCGCTGGGTTCTATAGCCGGTATCTTTAATCCTGATTTCACGATTGAGTCAAACTTCTACTGCGACACTTATGGCATCTGCACCATATCATGGGGAACGATCCTTGGATTTATGATGGAATGTTATGAAAATGGCATCCTTAATGAGGAACGCACTGGTGGTGTGAAATTGAACTTCGGCAATGCCGATGCAGCTATGGAATTGCTCCATATGGTTGCCCGTGGCGAAGGATTCGGGAAGATAGCCGGGCTAGGTGTTCGGAAAATGAAAGAACTTTTTGCAAAAAATGGCTGGGGCGATGCCCAATTCATGCAGGATATCGGCATGGAGAACAAGGGTCTTGAGTATTCGCAATATGTTTCAAAGGAATCACTGGCCCAGCAAGGTGGATATGCCATGACCAACAAAGGTCCGCAGCACGACGAAGCCTGGCTCATTTTCATGGATATGGTAAACAACCAGATTCCTACATTCGAAAAGAAGGCTGAAGCTCTTCATTATTTCCCGATGTTCCGCACATGGTTTGGCTTGCAGGGCCTCTGCAAATTGCCATGGAATGATGTAGAGCCTGAAAACAATGCAGAATCCGGTGAGCCGGCAAAAGTTCCTGAGCATGTAGATAATTACGTAAACATTTATAATGCCGTTACAGGGAAAACCATTGATAAAACTGATATTATCAAACAGAGCGAAAGGGTTTATAACTTCCAGCGCATTTTCAATATCCGCAGGGGTTACGGACTTCGGAAACATGATGCACAACCCTACCGCGCCGCCGGTCCGGTTACCAAAGAAGAATACCTCTCGCGCCAGGAACGTTACGACAAACAATTGGCTGAACTGATACACATGGATCCGGCAAATATGACGCTGGAAGAAAAGATGGCTGCCACCCGCGCTTACCGCGAGGACCGCTACGAACAACTTCTGGATGCTGTATATACCCGCCGTGGCTGGACAAAAAATGGCATTCCCACACTGGCACACATTAAAAATTTAGGGATGGATCTGCCGGAAGTGCTGGAGGTGGTTACGCCGTTGCAGTAAGGGAAGTAAGTGCCTAAAGTGCCTTGAGTACTTAAAGTACTTAGAGTTAAAATGTTAAGGTCCCTGTTGCTGCGAGGTAACGGGGATTTTTTATTGGTGTGGGAAGATAATTTCAATCTTCTCTATTGAGTAAAATAAAGTTGCTGACCTCATATAGTGGGATTGTGTAAATCGGATAAAACCCTCAAGGCAACCTTCATTCATGAACACATTCATCGTATATTTGTTAACATGAATCCGGCAATGTATTAAGCCCTGATCATTATAAGAATCTAGAATCCGTTCAGTATGTTCAACTATCTCAAAAAATTCCTTCATCAGGAACGCAAACCGATGTTCGGGGGGCTGGAGATTTTAAAGTATATCGGCCCTGGACTGTTGGTGACTGTAGGGTTTATTGATCCTGGCAACTGGGCTTCCAACCTGGCTGCCGGCTCGGATTATGGTTATACGCTACTATGGATGGTCACCCTTTCCACCATCATGCTGATCATCCTGCAACACAATGTGGCTCACCTGGGAATTGCTACAGGACTTTGCCTTTCGGAAGCAGCAACCATGCACCTGCCACGAAAAGCTTCGTTACCGGTGCTCATATCAGCCATGGCGGCATCCGTATCTACTTCGCTGGCCGAAATACTTGGAGGTGCCATTGCGCTAGGCATGTTGTTTGGAATTCCCATCAAAATAGGGGCTGTAATTGTACTTATCACAGTACTGGCACTTATCTTCACTAATTCATATACCCGGTTGGAGAAATGGATTATTGGTTTTGTATCGGTCATTGGGCTTTCATTTATATATGAGCTATCGCTTGTGAATATCAACTGGGGACAAGCTGCTGTGGGATGGGTAAAGCCATCGATCCCCGAAGGATCGATTCTTGTGATTATGAGTGTTCTCGGAGCCGTTGTAATGCCGCACAACCTTTTCCTTCATTCGGAAATTATCCAGAGCAGGCAATGGCACCTTGAGGACGAGAAGGTGATAAAAAAGCAACTTAATTTTGAATTTCTAGATACGCTTTTCTCAATGATTGTAGGCTGGGCCATAAACAGTGCAATGATCCTTATGGCTGCCGCTGTCTTCTTTCATCAGAAAATCCCTGTTGTCCAGTTGCAGCAGGCCCAGGACATGCTTAAACCACTGCTGGGCAGAAGCTCATCCGATATTTTTGCTATAGCCCTGCTATTTGCAGGAGTGGCATCCAGCATAACATCGGGTATGGCCGGCGGATCGATCTTTTCGGGCTTTTTCAGCGAACCATTTGACCTAAAGGATAACCATAGCCGGTTAGGTGTTTTCATCTCACTAATTCTTGCGTTGCTTATCATTTTCATGATCAACGATCCTTTCCGCGGGCTCATCATATCGCAGATGATCCTCAGCATTCAGCTACCATTTACAATATTCCTTCAGGTTTACCTCACTTCGTCAAAAAAAGTTATGGGAAAGTATGCAAACTCGAAATGGCTCAATTTTGTGTTAATTGGCGTTGGCCTTGTGGTTTCTTACTTAAACATCCGCTTGCTGATAAGTATCTTTTAGAGAGATATTGTTAAAACCGCTCTATCTTTGTGGCTGATTTCATAATCAATGCATTGTTGAGCAAACAAATACCAATGAAAACAGCCAAAAAACACCATCCTGTTCCATTTTCTATAGTTTTATTATTGCTAGTAGTGCTCTTAATGCCTACGCAACTGAAAGCACAGCGTGATGGTGAAGATAATCAGAACATTGGTGGATTTCAGTATGGGCTTGACTTTGGGCTGTACATGCCAAACAAATATTCAGCAAATTACTACAATGGCAGTGAAGGAAATTTAAACAACATCAAATATATTTTCAGTACTGACACTTATTATAAAGAAATTCTGCAAGCTCTGAATGTGAGCGATACCAGTCACTTCTATCTGAATGAATGCCCGACAGATATGCGTTATCCTAAAACCATTTCAGCAGGTCTGTATATCAGCTATAATTTCAACCGTTCAACTGGTGTATATATTCAGTTCAACTACGTGAAACTCAAACCGAAGGATTTTTTCACTGTTTCAATCAGCCCTCAGGATGAAATTCTTACAAAACCAACACTTCTGCAATTTCCAATAATTGGAGAAGAAGAACGCATCAATATCGACCTTGGTTACAGCCAGGCCTTCAGGCTAACTGAAAACATTGATATTGTCAGCGAAGCAGGTATAGCCCTAAACGACACTAAAGTTTTAACATCGAAAATTATTATTAAAGATGTTAAATACGGCAACGACAAGGAGTACAACCTGATTAATGTATATGGGAACAAACAGTACGCTCCAGGCACCAACCAGCAGGCATATAATATTGTCCAGGGTGGAATAGGTATTGGGTTACATGGAGGAGCAGGTATCAGGTTTAACTTCAATGAAAATTACTCACTCCAACCTGGTGCTACACTCTATTGGAATAACGTGAACCTTCAGGGATATAACGATATGCGGTTCAGTTCCTTTTTCTATTTGCGGTTTATCGCGCGCAAAATACTATAAACCAGAAGAATAGACATATTACTTGTTTATTAGTACTTTTACATCTTTGAATTTGCCGGCAAGCTTTCATGAAACTTATATATCTGGTTCTTTTTTCAGGGTTTCTGCTTTTTGGGTGTTCAATGCATCCAAAAGAGATAGTTGTATCAACAAATCAGAAAACAGCTAAACAACCTAAGCCAGGAAATACAAATTCCTCCAGACTAGCCAAAGAATTCCCATTACAATCAAATGTACTATCCAAGCCAACTGCTGCAAAAAGATTTATTCAGGAATCAACACCGCTCTGTATAAAGGAAACCATAAAGCCAATAGACCGCAGAATTATTCTTGAACTCCCTGAAGGAGAATCGTTAAAAAAGCAGATTAATATTACTGATAACCAGTCATTTATTATTCAAAGGATTAAGGCTGAAAGCTGTTTTAGTCTTACTTTTGAGAATGACATCTTCGATATGACAGATCGTTATTACACCAATGGTCTGCGATTTGAATGGTCCAGCCCCAGTGTGGCACATTCTCCTGTTAGCCGGTTGATGCTCTCATATGGACATCCTGCAACCAATACTTATTCGGTTTACCTTACGCAGAACATGTACACGCCAATTTCAACAAAAATCCCTCCTGCATTATCCGGAAACGACCGTCCATATTCAGCATACATGATCCTTGGGCACAGGAAGGAAAGTACAGATGCCACCCGGCAGCTAAAATTCACCAACGACATTATCCTTGGCGTAATCGGCTCTTACTCGTTAGGATCTCTGATGCAGCAAGGTGTGCATAAATCTTTACCCACAAACGACCCTCCACTTGGATGGGAAACACAAATAAACAACGATGTGATTGCAGGGTATCGCCTGCAGGTTGAAAAAAATATAACCGGAGGTAATCAATGGCAGGCAGCTTTACTGGCGGCAGCGGAAGCAGGCACTTTGTACGACAACCTGATGGCAGGATTCCGGATAGAGGCAGGTAAGAATATGTTCTACAGGAACAATCAAAGTGTTGAAACCATAAAACAAAGTAAGCAGAAAGTTAAATTACACGCATACTTCCAGGGAGAAAGCCGCATTATTGGCTACGATGCCACGTTACAAGGGGGAATGTTTAACCACAACAATATTTACACTCTAACAAAGGATGAGATAGATCTCTTTGTCCTGAAAGCAGAAACCGGATTTTCTGTGCGTTACCTGCAATATGGCCTCGAACTTGGGCAAACCATTATCTCTCCTGAGTACACCGGTGGCAGAATCCATAAATGGGGCCGGATTACACTTAATCTTTATTTCCGGTAACCATGTTCCATCCCATACTAAATCATAAAGCCGATAATACGGCAGGTAACGCTATCAGCAAGATCAGGCGCAATAAAATTACAATTCGCTCTTTTGTTGTAGCAATTTTCCTGACCCTGTTTCTGATTACATATCCTTCCCTTCTGAACCATTCCATTGATGTTTGTGCACAAAAGTCCGAAGTCCCTGCAACGCTTTCACTGATTTTTATTGGCGATATTATGCAGCACATGCCCCAGGTTGAGGCTGCTTATGATCCATCCACAGATGCATTTAACTATGATTCATGTTTCATTTTCGTTAAACCAATCATAAGTCATGCAGATTTTGCAATTGCAAACCTGGAAACTACTTTTGCCGGAAAGCCATACAGCGGTTATCCGGCTTTCAGTTCACCTACTGCCCTGGCCAACAGCCTTATTTTTGCAGGAATTGACATTTTGGGGACAGCAAATAATCATTGCTGCGACAGAGGTAAGGTTGGCATCGAACGAACAATTAATATACTTGATAGCCTGGGCATAAAGCATATTGGAACATATTCCGATGCAAATGAAAGAGTCAAAACTTATCCGCTAATTCTTCGTCACAATGGAATTTCCATAGCATTACTCAACTATACCTATGGTACAAACGGAAACCCTGTTTACGAGCCTAATCTGGTCAACCTGATCGACACAGCGCTCATCCGGCGCGACTTGCTGGCCGCCCGCGATTCAATGCCAGATAAAATAATACTTTTCATGCATTGGGGCACTGAATACGAAAGGCAACCTAATGCATTCCAGAAAGAGATTGCGTCGTTTTGTTTAAGAAATGGTGCGGACATCATTATTGGCTCGCATCCGCATGTACTTCAGCCCATGGAAATATTCACTATGGGCGATAGCTTAAATAAACGTGAGGTAATGGTAGCATGGTCACTGGGGAATTATGTAAGCAACCAGCGCGACCGTTACCGGGATGGTGGAGCCATGGTTCGCATCGACCTTCAGAAAAAAGCGGCAGGAACTATTATCCAAAAAGCCGGGTATGATCTTACATGGGTATATACACCAATAGTAGGAGGCAAAAAGCGTTATTATATCCTTCCGGTAAATTCTTTTATGGGAAATCCTGAAGGCATGGATTCAGCTTCTTTCGAGAATATGCGCATTTTCCAGGACGATTCCCGGCTGTTATTTGAAGCAGGCAACCAAGGCATCGGAGCCTGGTAATCTGAATATTTCTACCTCTCTGAGCTAGCTCTTTACTAATTTCTTACTTAATGCCTGCCTTGTCCCTGGCCTGTTGTTTAATAACACTGGCCTCAGCTCCAGCCTTATCCTGAAGCGACTTAGATTGTTTTTCTGCTTCAACTATCATTTTCGAACCTTTGTCAGCAGCTTCTTTATTTACCTTTTCAGCGGCCTTATTAGCAGCTATTGCGGCAAGCGGGCCATTCTTCTTTCCTTCGGCTTTAATTTGATCAGAGCGGGTGGCAGCTTCAGCTTTTAGCTTATCAGCACCTGAATGGGAAGCATCAATAAGCTGCTGGCCTTGCTTAGCAGCATCTGCTATAAGTTGTGCGGCTCTTTTGTCAGCATCCTCTATTAACTTATTAGCTTCTCCTTTAGCTTTTGTTTCAGCTTCGGCTTTCTTTTTATTGAGTTCTTCTTTCGCTTGATTTTTAAGATCATCCACTGCTGAATTCATGGAACCTTTCAAATTGGTAGTAATTGAAGGAGAAATAACTGTACCGCCTACCAATAAGGTTACTGGTACCAGGTCGCCCAATCTGAAATTAGCACCTTTTTTATTAGCGTCAGCTACAAGGCCTGTCAATACATTATTGGCCTTCCCGCCAAACTCCGAACGGGGGATCTCCATATTACAGGTATAATCCAGAGATTGATCAAACCCAGTCGAACCTCCTAAGTTAGCCTTTATGTTGCCCATATTCGTCGGGAAGGGTTTCACAAAAACTTTTCCATCTATAAATTCATACGAGAGATTTACTTTTTCAAGCGACCATTTCCGGAGTTTATCCATCTTAAGCGCATCCGCTATTTTATTCATCGTATTAACATTTTCGATAGTCAATAACGGTGATAACAAAGTCCCATTGCCTGAAAGCGAACTAAGGACCGGAGACATATCGCCTCCCAACCTTGTTTTCATATTAAGTTTGGCTGAAATAATGCCTTTTACTTTAGTTGCTATGGGAGCAAGTTTCTCCACAGTATTAAAAGTAGCAACTGCTTGCTGAACATCTACATCTTTTAGATCGAATGCTATATCCATCAACGGTTTGGCAGGTTCAACGGCATCATAAGTACCATTCATAGCTATAGCACCGCCAAGCATATTCATTTTCAAATTATCGAAGAAAATCTTTTTATCCTTCACTTTCACAATCCCCGATACATTGTCCATTGTATATTTATCGTAGATCAATTTACTAAAGGAAGCATTCAGTATAAAATTAATGTTTCCAGGAATTTCGATGGCAGCAGATGTTGATGAATCAGCGGTACTACTTCCCGAATCGGCTGGCATTAATTGGTTGATATCTAGAAATACAGATTTTACTGAAAGGTTTCCGGCAAGAACTTCGCCATCTTTAAGGAAGTAAGGGAGGTAGTTTTCAAGTTTACCGGTTGCTGAAAGATCGCTCTTGCCTGTCTTCATCCGGAAAGCGGCCAACTCTATAAATGCTGGTGAAAAATTTAATATTGCATTACTTACGTTAACAGGTGAAGGCAGTCCCGGATAATGCAGGTTTACTTGCAGGGCTTCCATTTTACCGATTGCTATAACATTTCCATATTGTTCCTTTTCAATGTCGGATAATTTTCCGGCCATACTCAAATCAGCTTTGATCAAACCGCTCATTGAATAACCTTGTGCCATAGGATAAACCTTAGGCAGATTGGCCAGATCAAGGCTTCCATTAACGGTAACATTGAATTGAGGATCGGAAACCGGCGTCCGCAGCGACAATTTAGCTTCAATCGGATTATTGACAACTTTCATCTTAAAAAGAGGGACATCTATGATGGTATTGTCTGGAATACCATCAGGATTGGTTATATCTGCTTTTATAGCAATATCAGTTACTGCACCAGGCAGTCCGGGATACTTAAACATGGCATTGTTCACACCAAGGTGCAATCCGAAAGCAGGAATTTGTGTATCATTATAAATTCCTTTAACAAATCCATCGAAAGCCATTGTTCCTTTAGTTTCAATCTTATCGAAATCCTTTGAATAAATTGCAGGGACAAGCGAAAGGAAGTTTTTGAAAGTATTTTCGCGGGCTGCAAACTTTATGTCCATATCGTAGCCGGCAACAGGCATAGCAAAGAAACCAGAGGCCGAAAGGGTAAGCTCGTTAAATTTAAGCAAAGCATCTGCAAAAGTAAATTTGTAATTTTTAAGATCGGTATCGAGTTTGGTTTTGAGATTAACGGTCGCTGCATTCAGGTAACGAATTCCGCCATAATCGGCTGTTATGCTTTGCGAACTCAATTCCAGCTCGAAACTACCGCTATCGTCTGCAAGGCTACCGCTGAGCTGGTGATCGATGCCCAGAAAGGTGCCAGAAAACCCTAACTCCTCATCGCGATAGGCTATACTTGCCTTGCTGATAATTATTTCCTGAAGCATGAGACGAAAGGGGGATGGAACTTCATCTGAACTTTCTTTGGGGGCGGAAGGTTTCATGATGTCCCAGTTAGCCTTTCCATCCGGAAGAACGTGGAATAGGAATCTCGGATCATTGATCACAATCTTTTTCACCTCGTACTGTTCTCCTTTAATAACACTCATAACATCAACAGTTACCTGTAATGAAGGGATGTTTGCCAAAGTATCGCCTTTAAAATCGCCTGAACCGACAATGATGATATTCTTCATGTTAAGTGTAAAATCCGGAAAACTTCGCAGGAGCGTAAATCCGAAACCGCCGAAATCAATAACTGCATTCAGGTTTTTATTCACTTCCTTCTTCACGGCAGAAACGATACGCCCTTTAAAAGCAACTGGCAATATCAGCGAAAGCACCAGCAAGATTGCCAGCACAATACCAGAAATTTTCAAATATTTTCTCATCTTCTTGTTAATTTTTGACAAATTGACTAAACAGTGTACTGATATTTTTGTCGCATAATTTATAATCCTTAAAAACGCAACTACCTTTATTTAACGCTTCGAGAATTAATATGTTGCAAACCCAGGGTTATTTCAAATGGGTAAATGCGGGGCATTATTCCGTAAAAGGTGATCAGCCAAAACCAATGCAGCCATAGCTTCTACAACAGGAACTGCCCTGGGAACAACACAAACATCATGTCGTCCTTTGCCTTTTATGATCACAGGCTCTCCGTCGCGGTTTACTGATTGCTGATCTCTCATAAGTGTAGCCACAGGTTTAAAAGCGACCTTGAACCATATAGGTTCACCATTGCTGATGCCACCCTGGATTCCACCGCTGTGATTCGTTTGTGTTGTGATTAATCCATTAGCACCCTTGGTAAAAATGTCATTATGTTCAGAACCGGTCATTGCAACTGACGCAAAACCTTCTCCAATTTCAAATCCCCTTGCAGCATTGATGCTGAGCATAGCCTTAGCCATTTCGGCCTGTAACTTATCAAACACCGGTTCTCCTAGTCCTGGTGGCACATTACGCATATAACAGGAAATGATGCCTCCCGCAGTATCCCCGCTTTTCTGAAGTAGCCTCAGATAATCTTCCATCCTTTTGGCTGTTTCTTTATCAGGGCAACGCACCGGGTTAAATTCTGCAAGTGACAAGTCAAGTTTAGAAGGATTTCCTGTTAGCGCGATAGTTCCTATCTGGCTTACATAAGCTATAATCGAAATTCCTGATTGTTTAAGCAATAATTTAGCTATTGCACCTCCAGCTACACGAGCCAAAGTTTCCCTGGCTGATGCTCGTCCACCCCCGCGATAATCGCGAAAGCCATATTTCTGCTCGTAAGTATAATCGGCATGAGATGGACGGAATACATCCTTCAGATACTCGTAATCTGCACTTTTATGATTGGTATTGAGGATAATAAAAGCTATAGGTGCGCCAGTTGATTTCCCCTCAAATATCCCCGAAAGGAATTCAACTTTATCTGCTTCGCGGCGTTGAGTGCTAACTTCAGACTGCCCGGGACGGCGACGATCCAGTTCATGCTGGATAAAATCGATGTCAATTATCATTCCTGAAGGGCAACCATCTAGTACACCACCAACAGCAGGGCCGTGGGACTCGCCAAAAGTGGTCAACCGGAACAACGTACCAAAGGTATTAGCAGCCATATATACAAACTTACTACTTTTCTAATTACTTACAGAATACCTTTAGCAATCTATTGAAGTTTGAGAAGAATATTTCTTTCGAAGTGTCAAAATACGAAATGTAATTGAGTGTGAAAATTCAATAAAAAAAAGCCCCTTACGGGGCTATAATTAATATCAGGCTTCCATTGACTTCCTAAGAAACTTCATTTTAGTTTCCAGGGTGGCCAGTTCCTCCTTTGCCTTCAAAATCTTGGTTTCGAATTCAGACTTAAGGATATTTGCCTGTTTGGAATTAGCAAAAAAGCCGATATTGTTCTCCCAAAGTTTAATTTCCTCCTGCAAACCTGTTATGCGTGTTTGTAGGGAGTTTTTCTCTTTCGTAATGATACGACCGGCATCCGGTTGTTCCTTAATGGATTCCATGCGCGAACGGTAGTTCATGGTATTCATCTCGGAGGCATTTATTTTCATTTTGTCGAAATGCTTGTTCATGGCAGTGCGAAACTCATTTTGCAGTCTTTCCTTTTCTTTGATAGGTACATGCCCTATTTCCATCCACTCACGCTGCATTTCCTTCAGAGTAGTGAGGCTTGCTTGCTTGTCGTCGCCGGTTTCAAATTCCTGAGCTTTTTTTATCAGGTCAATTTTTTTGTTAAGGTTTTCCTCCTCCTGGCCATGAATATTTTTGAAAAAATCGGCTTTGCTTTTGAAGAAATCATCACAGGCTGATCGGAACCGCTTCCATATTTTATCAGCAAATTTACGCGGTACGGGCCCTATTTTCTTCCATTCATTCTGCAAGTCGATCAACTCGCGGGTAGTGTTTTTCCATTCGTTGCTCAAGCGCAATGCTTCGGCTCGTACACAGAGATCGAGTTTTTGGTTATAGTTATGGAGTTGCTCATCTTTCAGTATGTTAAAATAATCTTTTTTAGCAGAAAAATAAGCATCCAGGTAGCCTTTGAAACGAATCCAAATGTCGTTATTTTGCTTTTTCGGTGCAGGGCCAACACTTTTCCAGTCTTTTAGCAGTTCGTTCACCATACTGGTACTGTCCTGCCATTCCTTCAAACTTTTGTATTCCTTTGCTATCAATTGTTCTGCTTTTTCGCAAAGTACTGTCTTGGCCTTATAATTTTCTTCTTGTTCGTCCTGAAGATGCGTATAATGTTCGCGACGGCGCTCATTAATCTTATCGGTGGCGTTTCGGAACCTATCCCAAATTTCATCGCGCTTTTCCTGGGGCACTGGTCCTGTTTCTTTCCAGTCCTCATGATATTGCTGCAATTGTTTAAAAGCTTTTAGCAGCGATGTTTCCAGAAGTAATTCTTCAGTTTTTTCACATAATTCAATTTTCCGCTCAAGGTTCTTTTTCAGATCAAGATCTTTGAGCTCCTTGTTAATTTTAACCTTGTCGAAAAATTTATCGACAAGAAAATGGTAATTCTGCCATAGTTCGTTGGCATCGCCCTTAGGCACCATTCCTATTTCGCCCCAGCGTTTCTGTAATACTTTGAAGTCGTCGTAAGTCTTTTTAAGTGTCTCTTCCGAATTGATTAATGATTTCAATTCATCTAGAATCTGGGTTTTGGATGAAAGGTTAACAAGTTTTTGCTTTTCCTGTTCCTCGTTAAACTTTGCTTTTTTTAACTTATATATTGAGAAAGCCGCATTAAAACGCTCGTCGAGAGGATCTGCTATGGCTTCAAATTCAGTTACTTCACCTTCAGTAGTGGCAGCACTCAATTGCTGGTATATTTCATGCCTGGCTTCCTTTGAGAGTTGAAGGAATGCCACTTTAATGAGTGATATTTTTGATTTTACCGTATTAACATCATGCGCCTGGACTGCATTTTCGAGCAGCTCAACCAGTTTTTCCCTGGAATATTTCTCATAACCCTCAGCCTGCTCTTCCTGCTCCATTATAGCTTCAGTAATCGCTTCCTCTTCTTCCTCATCAACTTCTGTGATGGCAATTTCAGAAACGCTCCCGGGAACATCGCTTATATTTTCATCATTTACATTATCAAATGCTTTGAGCGGCTCAGTTGTTAGACCCTCCACTTCACTAGCATGATTTTCAAGGGCTGCCACAACATCGGTAACTGTTTTTTCTGCAACAGCTTCCTGGGGTTCTTGTTCCGAAGTTTCAGCAATAGCCACAATTTTGACGGATTTCGGCTTTCGGGCACTTACCTTTTTAGTGGCTTGGGTATTTTGTTCATTAACATCTGAATTGTCAACAGATGAAGGATTCTCCTCCTTTGCTTTCAGTTCTTCGGCAACAGGATTCTGATCATTGGGATTTTTAAGTTCCATTTTAAAATAATGTGAGATTAGTAATTAAACTATGTGTGTGAATCAGGCTACTCCACACTCCATTGCAGAAGAGTGGATAAAACTTTACATTTTCTTGCGAAAATCAAATAAACAGCTCATTTTCCCTACTTACTTGAGGGACTGCAAAATTAAAAATTTTTCGATACGCAACACATTAAACTCCGAATTCGGAAGGTTTATATAAAATCAATTGCTTGTAGGGCAAAGTAATAGGCTTACTCCAGCGAACGTTTGTTAAAAATAAGATATCCCAGGTTTAGCATTAGGGAATAAGGGATTTCTTTATGCTCGATGTAACTTAAGCTTAAGCTTACCGGACCTAGGGGACTTTGATATACTAATGAAGTAGAAGCAATGAAATGAGTATTTTCATTTTCGGCACCATAAACGGCTTTGAGATTTTCGTTATTCAGGATCTCACGAAACGGCAGCATGACATATCCTTCCATTCTGAAATCAATATTTTTAAAAAGAGTCATTACGCTGCGAAGGCCTCCGGACGAATAATTTGTTGTATGGAAGCGAGGCATAACCATAGTCTTCATTTCCGGCAAAGGAGCAAAATCAGGCGAAATAAGGATAGTGGAAGTATAATTATGAAAAAAATCCTGAGATGAAAGGACTCCTTCTACTAGAAATCCCAAACTAAACCTGCCAGTTCGCATAAAAAAATTCTCGTAACTCAATTTTAGCTGAGCCCAATTATGATAAGCAACAAAATCATTTGCGTTGGATGATGTAGAGCCCGGATCATTCTTTTCTCTTCCGCTGATAAAGCGCAGGCACGAGTAAAGCCGAACCCCCTGGCTTGCATATTGTTTCCTGTTAAGCGAATTAATTTCCCACGAAATATAAGGAGAATAAAAATCGAAATAAGTTTTATCTGTAGTATCGGCCCTGCTGAAGGAATTTACCTGATAATAATCGAACCGGCGGCGACCCGATTGTCCTCCAAGCGCCACCTTCCCTTTGGAGCTGGTTGGCACACCTCCTTCAAGACTAAAATAATTTTCGTGTTCCACAACATAAGAAGGAGTCTTATCATCAAAAAAGTAGGTCGTAGTTCTAAAATAATTCCACTGATTACCCGTAAAAGCTGTTTCTATATAAAAAGGTCTGTTCGCCGGGAAATCGATACGTGCCATCAAGTTAGCGGAATTATGAAACCGGCCAAAATATCCATTTAAAACTGTACTGACTGCCTGCTTTCCCCAATAATTATATTGTGCCTGTAAGAATATTTCATTTGTTGTACTGGAGGAGATTAATCCACCCAACTCTGCTAAGATTTTATTTTCACGTTTGGCATCGATGTATAGGTCAAAAAGTCCGGTTATCGTATCGAATTGAAGCCGCGGGAATGGATTATCAATACGGTCTTCATCAATAAGTTTAAAATATTCAGGTTTTAATTCGCTCATACTCACGGGGCTACTCCTCTGACGAAATAATGTCCGCTTCTCATAATGGGCAAGAAGCGATTTGTTTATATAAATGTTTTGGTTCTTGTTAACACCGTTTACGTGGATATTATTAATATTTAGTTGAGGCTTACAATCATTAAATGCCTTCCTGCGTTGCTGAATTTGAGCTATTGACACAGTATCTGTCACAAAACTCCTTATAGCTGGAATAGCACGGATTGCTGCAACATAGCCACTATCAACAAACTCTTGAGTATGACTAAAATCAGTAACGTTAACGCGCCTAAGCCGGGGTTCAATTAGCACACCATTATCGCAAAAAAGCTTAAATTCCGTTTTTTCCATCAGCATCGTCTGGATTTGAGAAAGTATATCGTTCTCGTCAGGAGGCCTGTAGTTGGAGGCAGCTTTACTTCCAATTATTATATCAGGATTGAAGTCATTATAAGCCACATCCGAAGGGAAATTGTTATACATGCCTCCATCAAAAAGTAATTTACCATTAATACGGATGGGTTTAAAATAGAAAGGAAATGTCATGGATGCCCGTATCGAGGTGCCCAAATCACCTTTTCGCATCACCATAGGTTTATTTTCAGCAATATCTGAAGCTACACAACGAAAAGGGACAAAAAGATTATCAAAATTATAAGCTGCAACTGCTGATGCACTCGAAAATATTTCCATTAAAGCAACATCCATCTGCACAGGCGAAATGATATTGGTAGGTAAAGATGTTTGTAAAACTGAATCATAGCGGAATTTGAATGTGAACCAGGAAGCATCAGGCTGCTGTTTGCGGAAAAAGTAAATATAACGGGAGTCTATTTTCCCTGAAATCCATGATTTGAATTCTTCAGATGTTATAATGTATTGCATTTCGTCAGGCGAGTAACCTGCTGCATATAATCCTCCAATGATAGCACCCATGGAAGTTCCTGCAATATAATTTATCGGAATGCCATTTTCCTCCAAGGCCCTTAATACTCCAATATGAGTAGCACCTTTAGCCCCTCCTCCACTCAGCACTAATGCAACTTTTTGTGCATTTACCTGCAACGTAGAAATAAAAAACAGCAAACAGGAAATTAATATAATTTTTTTTTGAAAAGCTGTAAGCATATAATGCTATAATTACCAAATCAAAATTACATAAACTTACGAATAGCTTGATGCTAATTGAAAGAAAACCCCCGTACTCTTTTCTTTCGATAAGGAATACGGGAAACTAATTATTAAAAAGTTGGGACTACACTTTCTCCAGCGCTTGCTCCAGATCAGCTAAAAGATCTTTTACATCTTCAATACCAACTGAATATCTGACAAGTCCATCTGTAATCCCAGCCTTCAATTTAGCTTCTGCCGGCATTTTAGAATGTGTCATCGAAGCCGGATGCTGAATGAGTGTTTCTACTCCACCAAGCGATACGGCTAATATTGCAAGTTTTACATTGTCCATTAAAACCTTACCTGCAATCAGGCCACCTTTGAGCCCGAAACTAATCATTGAGCCAAACCCATCCATCTGTTTGCGAGCCAGCTCATGTTGCGGATGAGATGTAAGGCCCGGATATTTAACCCATTCAACTTTTGGATGATTCTCAAGGTAAACAGCAAGGACCTGAGCATTCTGTTGCGCACGATCTATACGAATGCCTAAGGTTTTCAGTCCCCTGATAACCATATATGCCTGGTGAGGATCCATGTTGCAACCCAATATTACCATCATGGCACGCAGTTTTTTGTACAAGGCTTCATCTTTGGCCATAATAATACCGGCAACAATGTCGGCATGGCCATTAATGAATTTGGTCATGGAATGAAATACTATATCAACCCCAAATTCGAGTGGGCGTTGCAAGTATGGACTTGAAAAAGTATTGTCAACTGCAACCAAAATATTATTTTTATGAGCCAGGTCAACACATGCCTTCAAGTCGCTGATATCCATAGTAGGATTGGCTGGTGTTTCTATGTATAGCAACTTTGTGTTTGGTTTTATCGCTTTTTCAACCTCCTTGATATCGGCAGTATTCACAAATGACGCCTCTACCCCAAACCGTGAATAATGATTTTCGATTAATAAACGCGACGGCCCATAAACAGCACCGGAACTTATCATGTGGTCGCCTTGCCCAAGTATGGCCATATAAATAGTGTTAACAGCAGCCATTCCTGAACTTGTGGCTATCCCTCCAAACCCGCCTTCTAATTCGCCTAACTGGCTTTCGAGCGCATGAATTGTAGGATTGCCAATTCGTGTATAAATATAACCGTCGCTTTCGCCCGAAAAACATTGAGCACCATGATCGGCATTATCGAATACAAACGTAGAAGTCTGATAAATAGGAACAGTTGCGCTACCTAGGGTATCTTTGAAATCGCCCCCATGAATAAGTTTTGAATTAAATCCGAGATTTTTGTCGTGCATAATAAGAATAATTTGAGATTTGTTTAGCCAATAAAAGCGGGGCAAAGGTAATAGGTTAATTTCTTTTGCAATACAAATAGCAATTAAAAATGGCTTAATTTCCGGCCAACCTCAGCTAAAATGTTTTGGAATATTTCCAATATATGTGGATCTTGTTGATGCGATACCAGTGTGTTGGATGCAAGTAGCCGAATCTCCCCGACTATTTGTACGTTATGTTTGGAACAAAAATTTGCTACATTGGTATAGAAACCACTTTTCTTATCAGTTTTGTTAATAAGAATGCAACAATTCAATTTCATACTTCTTAAGTATTCCAGCATGTAACGCGTCTGACTTTCCCATTCTGTTGATGGCACTATGAGTAGAATTACAAGAGAAGCACCTATAAGTGATGTACTTACAAATCCTGAATCTCCGGGAGGGAAATCGCAAAAGACAAGTTTTGTGTTATTGAGTTCCTGGTTTAAAGCAAGAAATAGCGGGAGAATAAAACGCACACCATCAGCAGCTTCTCCCACACAAACCTGTCCATCTTGGCTGCGAAACAAATTTCCAATTTGCTGTTGTTGTAAAGAAATCCCTTCGTGGCTACATCCTTTCATACAGTCACCGCAGGAATGGCAGCGATCAGGCAACAAAGAAATTTCCGGTTTAATCCTATCGAATTTAATTGCAAAGCGGGAACAAAAGCGCAGGCAATTTCCACAAAAGTTGCACCTTGCAGTATCCAGTGAGGGCACCATAGTGTAAATTGGTTCCTCAATAGCATCTTGAAGCAGGTCGGACGAAAGCCAGTCCTGCTTCTCAACATCATATCCGAAGAGATTTGCGTTCACCCCTGCTTTGGAAGCAGCATTGAAAAGGTGTCCACATACCATTGTACGGCCAGATCCTCCTGAATAACTTACCACTGCAATTTTACCGTACATAATATTAATCTGCCTACTTGCTTTTTTGAAGTTTAGATGCAAACGACCCGAAGACTGACCTGGGAACAGATCTCCTGAAGATACCTTCATTTGCCGATTTCACATCCTCTATTGTATAAAAAGCGTTAGGATTAAATTGATGGATTGCACCAATAAAATTAGCCAATTCCTTGCGGCGGATGATTGAAAAGATGAGTTTCACACTGCCTTTTGCACCTTCTGCATCCACCAACGTCAATCCGAAATTCTGCAATTTTAATTCATTAATCAATTCCGGTGACTGCCTGGAAAGGATAACACGGATAATAACAGTACCCAAAGAAATCTTTTCCTCCAAAAGCATTCCAATAAAATTTCCGGTTGCAAATCCGGCACCATAAGCAACATAGCTTAACCAGTTATCAAGGTGTTTCATAATCTGCCCTACTGCAAGTAACCAGATAATTACTTCGAAGAATCCCAGTAAAGGCGCAATATATTTCATTCCTTTCGACAAAAATATCAATCGCATAGTTCCTATTGTCTGGTCCATAATCCTGGCAAAGAAAATGAGAATAGGAAGTATGACCCAGGTAAAGAGCCAGGGATCAGATGTAAGGTTGCTATAAAAACTCATAAGTTAGAAGTTTACTGTTAGAAAGCGTAAAATTACTTGAATTTCGGCTATGAATGATAAGAACACTTTTATGAATTAACTGTTCATTAGCTAAAGCGTAAAATCAAGAAATAAAATCATCCTGCCTCTTTTTTGCACCAACAACTCATGACTATTCGATGAATGCTTAAAACTAATCGGTGAATTAGAGTACATTAAACTCACGGGCTCAGCGCTATTAATTACCTTTGTTTGCATCTAACGAATTATAGTATTAACCCGCAAACCATAATTTAATATTATGAAAAGAATAGTTCAATCAGCTTTTATGCTGCTCTGTTTTAGCTTGATCGCTTCAGCCCAGCCGGAGTCCCGCCTCCTTCGTTTCCCGGCCATTCATGGCAATCAGGTTGTATTTTCCTATGCCGGCGATTTGTACACAGTAGCTTCTACCGGAGGCACTGCACGCAAACTTACGAATGACCCTGGCTACGAAATGTTTTCCAAATTCTCTCCTGATGGAAAGCAGATCGCATTTACTGCACAATACGATGGCAACACAGAAGTTTATATGATGCCAGCGCAAGGTGGCACACCAAAACGGCTTACAGTAACAGCTACACTTGGACGGGATGATATTTCTGACCGCATGGGCCCAAATAATGTTGTAATGACCTGGACACGTGATGGTAAGAATATTATCTACCGTTCTCGAAAGCAATCATTCAACGATTTTGTAGGGCAGCTATTCAGCGTTCCTGTTGAAGGGGGCCTTTCAAAAGAGTTGCCTCTGCCTACCGGAGGCTTCTGCTCCTATTCTCCCGATGGGCAGAAATTAGCTTACAACAGGGTCTTCCGTGAATTCCGTACCTGGAAATATTACAAAGGCGGCATGGCTGATGACATTTGGATATACGATCCAATCGCTAAAAAAGTACAGAATATAACAAACAACAAGGCACAGGATATTTTCCCGATGTGGTTTGGAGATGATATTTACTTCCTTTCAGACCGTGACAGGACTATGAATCTGTTCGCTTATAACAACGCTACAGGCTTGACCCGTAAATTAACCAACTATACAGAATATGATATTAAATTCCCTTCTGCAGGTGATAAATCAATCATTTATGAAAACGGCGGCTACCTCTATGTTTTTGATATTGCATCACAGAAATCTGAAAAACTCACCATACAGATTGCAGACGATTTGATTGGTGGCCGCAGTGAATTAAAGGATGCCACAAAATTTATGGGATTAGTTTCTCCATCTCCTGATGGGAACAGGATTGTTGCTTCTGCTCGCGGAGATATATTCTCAATTCCTGCTAAAGAAGGAATAACCAGGAACCTTACGCAAAGCTCCTCGGCCCACGACCGTGCGGCGGTTTGGTCACCTGATGGCCGCTACATTGCTTACCTGAGCGATCAGAATGGCGAATACGAAATCTATATCCAGAAGCAGGATGGGTCAGAGCCTCCTGTTCAGATTACGAAAGGTGCTGACACCTATAAATTTGGAATTCTTTGGTCGCCTGATAGTAAAAAAATCCTTTGGAACGATAAAATGCTTAGGCTTCAGTTTGTTGACATCGATACCAAAGAAGTTACAATGGTTGATCATTCGGATGTATGGGAATATGGAAGTTTTAATTGGTCACCAGATAGTAAATGGATTGTTTATGGGAATATACTTCCCAATAATATGCAACAAATTTTACTCTACAATTTATCTGACAAATCGAAAACAGAAGTCACCGATAAGTGGTTCAGTTCAGACCAACCGGCTTTTAGTTCTGACGGTAAATACCTGGTTTTTACTTCCGATCGTGAGTTTAATCCTATCTATAGCCAGGTGGAATGGAATTATGCCTACCAAAACATGAGCAAAATGTACCTGGTTACGCTGGCGAAGGATACTCCATCTCCCTTTGCCCCGGAAAATGACGAGGTGAAAATAACCACTGAGGTTTCTAAAGACGTAACTACTACAGACAAGAAAAAAGAAAAAGGTAAAACAGATAAAAAAGCAAAAACTGATGCCGAAATTGATAAGCCTGTGTCTGTAAAAATTGATCTTCAAGGGATACAGGAAAGGATTATTGAAATTCCTGTTGAGGCATCAAATTATTTTAATCTTTATGCAATCGACGACAAAATTTATTACAATGAAGCAAAAGCTGGTGGTGATGGAATGACTGCTAAGTTTTACGATCTCAAGAATAAAAAAGAGAATGAACTTGGTGCTGACCTGGCATTCGACATCACAGCAAACGGTAAAAAGATGCTCGTGCGTCAGGGTGACAAGTATTCGGTTATCGACCTTCCCTCAAGCAAGGTCAATCTTGAAAAATTTATTGATATGTCGGAAGCTAAAGTATGGGTTTCCTTCTCAGCTGAATGGAAACAGATCTATGATGAGGCATGGCGTCAGATGCGCGATTTCTTCTATGTCCCTAATATGCATGGTGTGAACTGGAAAGCTATGCATGATAAATATGCCGTACTGCTTCCTTATGTAAATAACCGCCACGATCTGACGTACCTCATTGGTGAAATGATTGGTGAACTTAGTATAGGCCATTCATACATTGGTGGTGGCGATCGTCCTATGCCTGAGCGTATCAACGTAGGTTTGCTAGGCGCTAAAATAAGCAAGGATGCATCCGGATATTTCCGTATTGATAAAATACTGAAAGGAGCCAACTGGAGTCCTGAATTGCATTCTCCGTTAACGGAAATAGGAGTTGATGCCAGTGAAGGGGATTTTATCCTTAGCATTAATGGTAAATCAACTAAAGAGATGAGTGACATCTATTCTTCCCTGATAAACAAAGCTGATAAAAAAGTTGAACTTACACTTGGCAAAACAGCTGATGAAAAAACTGGTCGGAAAGTGATTGTAATTCCAATCAAGAACGAAGGTCCGCTGTATTATTACAATTTTGTTCAGACGAACATCCGAAAAGTTGATGAAGCTACAAACGGAGAGGTTGGATACATCCATGTGCCTGATATGGGGCCAGAAGGTTTGAATGAATTTGTCAAGCATTTTTACCCTCAACTATCCAAAAAAGCTTTGATTATCGATGACCGCGGAAATGGTGGTGGAAACGTATCACCAATGCTCCTTGAAAGGCTGCAAAGGGAAATAACACGGTCCAATACAGCTAGAAATGTCAAAGAAATCGGACATACACCACGAGAAATGATACTTGGGCCAAAGGTTTTACTAATCAATAATTATTCTGCTTCGGACGGCGATCTTTTCCCTTATGCATTTAAAAAGCATAAATTAGGTACTGTGATTGGAATGCGCACGTGGGGAGGTGTTGTCGGGATCAGGGGATCGTTGCCATTCGTAGACGGTGCTGACCTTCGCAAACCTGAATTCGCTTCCTATTCATCTGACGAAAGTAAATGGATTATTGAAGGCACAGGTGTGGAACCTGACATTGAAGTTGACAACGACCCTATACTTGAATATGAGGGAACTGACCAGCAACTAAATAAAGCTATTGAAGTTGTTCTTGAGCAATTAAAAAATTATAAGGATCAACCGGCAATCCCTGAGGCACCTGACAAGAGCCATTAGATTGAAAAAAACATAAAAAAAAAACCGCCTTTTGGCGGTTTTTTTTATCGACAACGTAAATTACTGTCAAATTATACTTATATTTGACAATACTATATATTAGCTAAGTCTGTGCTACTTCCGGTCAATAATTTGCTGCTTCTCAGTAATCTGGCCCTTCTCAAAATCAACTACCAATTAATTTCTAATTACCTGCCATCAATAAAAATATTTAGCCTGTTCATATTTTCTCTTCATTACTTAAACTTATTCAGTAAGGTTATTCATACCGGTAGTTTTTGGAAATCAGTTTTAAACTAACAGAGCAAAAGAAATGAAAAACGAGGAGAAAGACAACCAGCCGGAACAAAATATTAGAAAAGCATCACATGTCGAGAACAATGAAGATATTGCTATAGACAAACTTCTTGACGACCTTAAAATCCATAAGGTTGAAAGCGCGCAACAACAGAAAGAACTTAATAGGATTCGTTATGAACTTGAACAGACTAAAGACAAATATACAGATCTTTTCGATTTTGCCCCTACGGGATATTTCACTTTAGGTAGCACTTCACGGATACTGTTAGTAAACCTGACAGGTGCAACCATTCTACAAACAAAAAGGGGAAAACTTTTTAACAAACCATTTTCCAGGTTCGTAGCACCTTCCCACCGCGACTACTTTACTGATCTGCTCCACAAAGCAATCGAACTTATGACGAGACAAGATGGCGAAATAGTTTTACTCACGCATGAAGGCAAAGAATTACATGTTGCTATCGACTTATTGTGTATCGATCCCAACCATGGCAAAGATGCTCGAATTCGTTTATCCGTTAGTGATCACACTGAAAAACTTCAGAAAGACAGCCTGATCGAAATTTCGCAAGCAAATTTACGAGCTTTGTTAGATAGCTCGGCACAGGGAATCTTCCTTCTAGGCACTAATTTTGAAATACTAAAATATAATCAGATTGCTTATGACCAACTGAAATCCCTATTGCAAAAGGAATTAACAGAAGGGCAAAATATGCTGGAATATATTAGCGAGGCCGATAAAGACTCATTTATTGAAAACTACAATAAGGCACTTCTTGGAATACCTACCAAAAAAGAAAAACGTCTTACTTTTCCTTCTAATCAGGACAACTGGACTGAATTGCGTTATATCCCCATGTACAACAATTCAGGAGCAATTATTGGTGTGGCATTCTCAGTGCTGGATATAACGCAGCGTAAAAAAGCCGAAGAAGATCTTCTCCCAGCCAGGGAACAAGCCAGATTGTTGTTAAGCCTTGTTCCAAGTGCCATTTTTACCATTGACAACGACATGATTATTACTTCATGGAATAAGCGTTCAGAAGAAATAACAGGATATAAAGAACACGAGGTTATTGGACATCCCTGCCATGAGTTAATGAATAGTTCCTGCAAATGCAGATGTGGCCTCTTTGATAGAAATGCAGTCACTCCAATATTTGGGAAAGAATGTAATATTATTACCAAGAGCGGAGAAAAACGCATTATTGTTAAAAATTTTGACGTAGTCCGAAGTCCTGATGGTCAAATTATTGAAGGCATCGAAAGTTTTGAGGACGTAACTGAAAAGAAACTAGTCGAATCGCAGACCTTGTTTCGTAATCAGCGTATTATAAAATTCCAGGAAGCCCTACTCCGTATCACCAAAGAGAGAAATTTAAACCTTGAGGCAGATCTGAAGCGTATACTAAGCATCACAGCACATACACTTAATACAGAGCGTGTGAGTTATTGGCAGTTCTCAAACGATTTTCAATATCTTAAATGTGAATATGTTTATTCACTATCTGGCGGTTTCAGTGCAAGCAACTATAGTATAAAAGTAACTGATGTTCCTTCCTATTTCGATTCTATTCAGAAGGAACGCACCTTATCTGCCATAGATATAAAGTCAGATCATAGAACCAGGGATTTCGCAGAAACCTATTTTACTAAATTTGGTATTACTTCGCTTCTTGATGTTCCTGTGAGGGTTAAAGGTAAGGTGGTTGGAATCCTATGTAATGAAAACACGGGAGATTTACGTGACTGGTTATTAGAGGATCAGGAATTTGCTGCCTCAGTATCTGATTTGATAGCTATATCAATTGTAGCAGACAAACATCATCAGGCTGAAGAAAAGTTAAAAACATCTGAAGAACTTTATAGAAAACTGGTTTCAGCCTCCCCTGATGCCATCACCCTGACAAATTTTAACGGAAAACTAACTTATGCATCCTCAATGGCTTTGCAGTTGTTTGGATTCCAGAAAGAGGAAGAAGTACTTGGTAGATATGTGTGGGAGTTTGTGCATCCGGATGAATCAGAACGGGCAAAATTACACATTCAGTTGGTTTCTAATGGAGGCAAGGCTTTAGATACACAGTACAAGTTCATGCGGAAAGATGGTACTATCTTCTTTGGCGAAATGAAATCTACGATTATTACTGATACTTCCGAAAATAAACCATTGGCCTTTCTCACAATAACGCGCGACATTACTTCGCGAAAGTCATCAGAAGAAAAGCTTATTAAATCAGAACAACAGCTTCGCCAGGCTAACGCTACTAAAGATAAATTCTTCTCAATTATTGCACACGATTTGAGAGGTCCTTTTAACTCTCTCATTGGGTTCTCTGAATTGCTATATCAGGATTATGACCAATTCGAAGAAAATGAGATCAAGGAATTTATCAACCAGATATATATCAGTTCGACTAATTCACTTAAACTACTCGACAACCTATTGCAATGGGCCAAATCACAGACAGGCGGAATTATTGCCATGCCTGAGCACCTCGATATCTCCAATCTTGTATTCGAAACTATTGGGTTGCTAAAATCAGCCGCCAATAACAAGAAAATAAAGATAAAATCTGATTTGCAACCAGATTGTGTTGCATGGGCCGATGGATACATGACACGAACAATCCTACGTAACCTGGTGAGCAACGCTATTAAATTCACATATTCTGGTGGAGAGATCTCCATTAAAGCTTCAATTACCGATAATAAAGTCAGAATTGATATCTCAGATAATGGAATAGGAATTCGGTCTATTGACCAGAATCTGATTTTCAGAGTTGATCAAAAGTATAAAACACCAGGCACTGCTAACGAACAGGGAACTGGCCTGGGACTCATTCTTTGTAAAGAGTTCGTCGAGAAAAACGACGGAGAAATTGGGATGGAAAGTGCTGAAGAGAAAGGAAGTACATTCTATTTCACACTTCCACGGGCATAACAGGTGAAGTGTTAATTTGGTAGTTGATGTAAGTTTACTTCTTTTGACTTTGTTTGACCCAAAATAATTTCAGCCTGTCAACCAATATAAACCTCAAATCAAACAAATCATGGAAAATGAACCCGTTTATAAGCCATTGAGCCTGGCAGATTGGATTCTAACGCTCTTCATTACATTTATCCCGCTTGTTAATATTGTAATGTTATTTGTTTGGGCTTTTGACAGCAACACTCATCCCAGCAAAGCAAACTGGGCCAAAGCGAGACTTATTTGGATTCTCATAGCTCTTATTCTGGCATCCATCTTCTTTGGTATATTTGGATTCGCACTATTTAGCTTCATGAAACATACAAGTGGGACTGATGCTTTTTAGCTTCAGATTACCAATGCTCTAAAATGCAGACAGCAGCCACCAAGGGCTGCTGTCAATAATGTATTTATCTGGAAATTAAGCTTGAGCAACAGGCCCCCCGAGCGGAAAACCAATGCTTTCGGACTCGGGTTCCTTAATTGACCCATGAACCGATTCATATTTGGCAATGTTCTCTTTAAGTGCCCGGTATAATCGCTTTGCATGCTGTGGTGTGAGTATAATCCTCGATTTAACCTTGGCTTTTGGTGCTCCAGGCATTAATTTAATAAAATCGACCACAAACTCCGTAGATGAATGTGTAATAACAGCAAGGTTCGAATAGATGCCTTCGGCCATTTCATCAGACAGTTCAATATTAATCTGGTTATCTTTCCGTTGTTCGTTCATAGTTAGAAAATTGAATGTTATTACGCGTCTGCTTTTGCAGCCATCATTTTCTCATATTCTTCTTTGGAAGCTACAATAAGGTGTTCATATTCGCGAAGGCCTGTGCCTGCAGGAATAAGATGACCAACAAGAACATTTTCCTTCAAACCAAGCAACCCATCGTCCTTTGCATTGATAGAAGCAACGGTAAGTACTTTGGTTGTTTCCTGGAATGATGCAGCTGAAAGGAAGCTCTTCGTTTGAAGTGATGCCCTGGTTATTCCCTGAAGCACTTGTTTAGCTGTAGAAGGCTGAGCATCGCGCGCTTCGGCAAGTTTTTTATCCTTGCGTTTGAGCAACGAATTTTCGTCACGCAATTTACGGGCGCTAATCATTTGTCCTGGTTTTAAAACAATAGAATCGCCTGGATTCATAATTACCTTCTTACCAAAGAGACTATCATTTTCGTCGTGAAAATCAGACTTATTTACTAATTCGCCTTCAAGGAAACGTGTATCACCAGGATCTACAATTTCCACTTTACGCATCATTTGGCGAACAATCACCTCATAATGTTTATCATTGATTTTCACTCCCTGTAAGCGGTATACTTCCTGAATTTCATTCACGATGTATTCCTGTACCTTCATTGGTCCTTTAATAGCAAGGATATCGGCAGGAGTCATAGCCCCATCAGAAAGAGGTGTTCCCGCTTTAACATAGTCGTTTTCCTGTGCTAAAATCTGCTTTGAAGTAGCAATCAGGTAACTCTTCTCTTCTCCTGTTTTGGAAGTGATGATTACTTCGCGGTTACCACGTTTTAATTTTTTACCAAAAGAAACAACACCATCAATTTCAGATACTACTGCAGGGTCAGAAGGATTGCGTGCTTCAAAAAGTTCAGTTACGCGTGGCAAACCTCCGGTAATATCTCCAGCTTTACCAACGGCACGTGGAATCTTTACCAAAACATCACCTGCCTTTATCAACTTACCTTCATCCACTACAATATGCGCCCCAACAGGGATGTCATAATTCTTTATATCATCACTACCAGAAGCAGAAACCCTTATTGCAGGATTCTTGGTCTTCACACGCGTTTCAATAACAACCATATCACGATATCCGGTCTGCTCATCCGACTCAACTTTAAAAGTTGTTCCTTCGATAATATTTTCGAAAATAACTTTTCCGTTAACTTCAGATAAGATAACTGCATTATATGGATCCCAGTCAGTGATCAGGTCGCCTTTCTTAACTTCTGCGCCATGATTTAAATATAAATTAGCACCATAAGGGATATTGCCAGAAGAAAGAATTATTCCAGTGTTTTTATCAATGATCCGCATTTCTGCTGAACGGCCTATAACTACATCGTATGATTTACCTTCTTCATTCAAATAAGGAACTGAACGCAACTCTTCAATTTCGAGTAAACCATCATATTTTGCGTTAATTCTCGAAAGAGAACCAATGTTCGCGCCAGCAACCCCCCCAACATGGAATGTACGCAAGGTTAGCTGTGTACCTGGTTCCCCGATAGACTGGGCAGCGATAACACCAACAGCTTCACCTTTCTGAACAAGACGACCGGAAGCAAGGTTTCGTCCATAGCATCTTGTACAAACGCCTTTTTTAGATTCGCAAGTAAGCACCGAACGAATTTCAACAGTTTCAATGGGAGAATCTTCAATGATCCGGCAAAGTTCTTCAGTAAGTTCAGCACCGGCAGCTGCAATCAATTCCCCTGTATTAGGATGGAATATTGAATGCAAAGTAACTCTTCCTAGGATACGGTCGTATAATGTTTCAACAGTTTCTTCGCTTTTTTTCAATGCTGAAACCATCAGACCCCTGAGAGTTCCACAATCCTCTTCAGAAATGATTACATCCTGGGCTACATCCACTAACCGACGTGTGAGATATCCGGCATCAGCGGTTTTAAGAGCTGTATCAGCCAAACCTTTACGCGCACCGTGAGTAGATATAAAGTATTCCAGCACCGAAAGGCCTTCCTTAAAGTTGGAAAGAATTGGATTTTCAATAATTTCTCCACCACTGGCTCCCGATTTCTGAGGTTTAGCCATCAGTCCGCGCATACCTGACAGCTGCCTGATTTGCTCTTTAGATCCACGGGCACCTGAATCAAGCATCATATAAACAGGATTGAATCCTTGCTTATCCTTCGATA
>CAZEDO010000041.1:4176-29448 GCA_964511085.1 uncultured Lentimicrobiaceae bacterium | reverse complement strand
AATCGTATGTAATATATTGATAATTAGCATATTATAAAATATTACCGGACTGTTGATTTTGTTTTCCCCTTTAAATTTGCTTCCCTGCCGCAAGCAGGGAATTTGAGATTTGGAATTTGGATCTTCCTTTTTTGAGAAAAACATACGGTTTTATCCTATCCCCGGTATACAATCGATATTGTAAAGCCTGCCAATTATAGGGTAATTTACTACCTTTGGCGTGTGGTTGCAAGTTGATATTAATTTACAAAACTGCTTCGGACATCAGCATTGAACAACCGGGAATCTACATATGTCAATCCAATCAAAACCATACATCGGTATATTCGGCAGGCGTAACAACGGTAAAAGCTCTCTGGTAAACGTGTTAACAGGTCAGGAAACCGCAATTGTATCGGATATTGCCGGAACAACTACCGACCCTGTAAAAAAAGCAATGGAAATGCCAGGAATCGGCCCTGTTGTGCTTGTTGATACTGCCGGTATTGACGACACAGGGGAGCTCGGCGAAAAACGGATGGCGCGTGCAAGAGCGATCCTTGCAACAGTGGATCTAGCATTGCTCGTGCTTGCTGATAACCTGTTTGGCTCTTTCGAAGAAGAGCTTATTGCCGGATTTGAAGAACATAGTATTCCTTATATTATCATTCATAATAAAGCTGATAATGATGTCCTTCATCCTGATACTCTTCGCAAGATAAAGGCAAAGAGCAATGCCCATATTATTGATTTCAGCGCTTTAATCAATCCGGAAACAGAAAGGATCCTTGAACTTATCCGCCAGCTAATTCCCGAATCTGCATACAGATCCAATTCTTTGGTTGGTGATCTTCTCAAGTATGGCGATGTGGTGATGCTTATCACGCCTATTGACATAGAAGCTCCTGAAGGCAGGCTTATTTTACCGCAAGTGCAGGTAATCCGCGATATATTAGACAATGATGGTATTGCCGTTGTTGTGAAAGAGCGGGAAGCAGATTCCTGGTTTCACCGCATGAACGTAAAACCTGCGCTTGTAATTACTGACAGTCAGGTGTTCCTGAAAGCTGATGCCATAGTGCCAAAAGAAATTCCACTTACAAGTTTCAGCATATTGCTTGCGCGACAGAAAGGTGATTTTCCGAACTATCTGCTTGGTACGCCCCACCTGTCCCGTTTGAAAGATGGCGACCGTGTCCTTATCCTTGAATCCTGCACACATCATGTTTCCTGCGACGATATAGGCCGTGTAAAAATTCCTCGCTGGCTTTCTAATTTCTCAGGAAAAAAACTTGAATTCGAAACCGTGGCTGGGCTGAATAAGTTACCCCGCGATATTCATGAATTTGCCATAGTGATTCAATGTGGTGGGTGCATGATTACGCGTAAGCAAATTATTAATCGCTTAAAACTTGCTGTGGATGCTGGAATACCTGTTACAAATTACGGAATGGCCATCGCATATGTGCATGGAATATACAACAGGGCAGTGTTTCCTTTCATCGGAAAGAGTAATTCTTCCACAGAGTATCTATAGGTAATCCTTTCATTCTTATTTTGCTAAATGCAAGGAAATTTGGACTATCCACGATTCTTCTTATTTTTGCATAAAAATTTAGATTTTCAATCATATGAATTTAAAGGAAATTTTATCAATTACTGGTAAGCCCGGTCTCTATAAGAATGTTGCACAGTCAAAAAGTGGTGTTATTGTCGAATCTATTTCTGATGGTAAAAGATTCCCGGTTTTTGCAAATGACAAAATAAGTTCTCTTGAGGAAATCAGCATCTTTACTACTGGTGATGACGTCCCTTTGAAAGTTGTTTTCAAGCAGATATTTGAGAATGAAAAAGGTGGGCCATGTGTCGATCCAAAGTCAAGCGATAATACCTTGCGTGAATATTTTAAAAAAGTTGTTCCCGAAAATGACGAAGAACGCGTGTATGTTTCTCATATCCGTAAGATATTGATGTGGTATAATATCTTGCAAAGCAATAAGTTAGTTGTTTGGGATGATGAAGCAGCCGAACCGGAAGGAACAGCCCCTTTGGAAACAACTGAATCAACAAAGGAATAAATCCATCGTCCGCCCATACAACAGGCGGACTTTTTTTTAGTTACTTTAGCGGTCAATATATACCATGAAAAAGTTCGTTCACGATTTCGAAGTGGTGAGCAACAAACGGCTTAATGTACGGCATTTTGTTCTTGAGTTGCGCTGTAGCGAAAAACTTCCGGTAATTTTACCAGGCCAATTTGCAGAAGTCCGAATCGATGAATCAGTTGTTACTTACCTTAGGCGACCATTTTCTATTCATGATGTTGATTATAATTTGAATTCACTTAGTTTTCTGGTGAAGCAACTTGGCGAAGGCACAGCTAAACTAGCAACAATAGCTGTTGGCGAAATAATAAACATTGTGTATCCGCTTGGAAATGGGTTTGCAATACCTTCCACCGGGAAGGCACTTCTGGTAGGAGGGGGATGTGGTGTAGCCCCCCTGCTTATGTTGGCAAAACACCTTTCGAAGCAAGGAATCCAGATTACAACTCTAATAGGTGGCCGTGGTTCTGATGATATTCTTCAACCGGAAGAATACATGAAATTGGGAGAGGTACTTATTACTTCTGAAGATGGTTCCATAGGTGAAAAAGGAATGGTAACTGATCATTCTTTCTTTAATACAGGGATACAGAGTTTTTCGCAGGTTTTTACATGCGGGCCTGAACCTATGATGAAAGCAATAGCTGCTATCGCTATCAAGCATGGTATTCCATGCCAGGTGTCGTTGGAAAATACTATGGCCTGCGGTATCGGGGCCTGCCTGTGTTGTGTGGTGGAAACAAAGGAAGGAAATAAATGTGTTTGTACTGAAGGGCCGGTGTTTGATGCCCGGTTTCTTACAAAATGGGGTGCTACTGTTTGCTAAGTCAATAGTATGAAATATCATGCCAGATATCTGATTAGAATTATACTTAAATGCAACGTTATAACTTTCAATGTCCATTATACTTAATTTAATTAAGGAAGTTTAATTGTTATGCCCGATCTGTCTGTAAAAATCCACAAACTTGATCTCAGGAATCCAGTGCTCACCGCTTCAGGCACATTTGGCTATGGCGAAGAGTATGAGGATTTCTTTGACATCGGGCAACTGGGAGGTGTTGTTGTAAAAGCAACAACTTCTTTACATCGCGAAGGCAACCCTTATCCCCGGATGGCCGAAACGCCAATGGGAATGCTTAATGCTGTGGGTCTCCAAAACAAAGGTGTCGATTATTTTGCAGATGTGATTTACCCGCGCATACGACGTTTCCAAACGAATATTATAGCAAATGTTTCTGATTCCACTATTGATGGCTACGTAAAAGTTGCTGAAAGGATGGATTCACTTGCTGATATTGCCGCCATTGAACTTAATATTTCCTGCCCAAATGTAAAGGAAGGAGGGATGGCTTTTGGAACAAGCTGTCCTTCGGCTATAGCAGTAACCGAAGCAGTCAGGAAAGTTTATCGTAAAACGCTGATTGTTAAATTATCACCTAATGTTACGAATATAGTTGAAATAGCCAGGGCTGTGGAGGATGCAGGTGCTGATTCTGTATCACTTATTAATACACTGTTAGGCATGGCGATAGATGCTGAGAAACGCCGTCCGGTGCTTTCTACAATTACCGGGGGTTTGTCAGGACCGGCTATAAAGCCAATTGCTTTGCGGATGGTATGGCAGGTTGCTAATGCAGTTAAAATTCCGGTTATTGGTATTGGTGGTATAAGTAATGCCCGTGATGCCGTAGAGTTTTTACTTGCTGGAGCATCGGCAATCCAGGTGGGGACGGCCAACTTTGTTGATCCATTAGCTTCAGTTAAAATTATTAAAGGCATAGATGAATACCTGCAAAGGCATGGATTCTTTTCTGTAAGCCAAATCATAGGAGGCCTTGAAATCTAATATTACTGCTCCTCAAAACTAACTAATCGAAATATTGTGAATCGGGAATTAAAATTGAATTGTCTGTTGTTAGGCTCTGGAGGCCGGGAAAGTGCCTTGGCCTGGAAATTCAGCCAAAGCCCTCTCCTGAGACATCTATATATTGCGCCAGGCAATGGAGGAACAGGCTCCATTGGCATTAATGTTCCCTTGCATCCACTTGATTTTGAAGCAATAAAACGCTTTGTTCTGGAGATGGATATTGATATTGTTGTTGTCGGCCCGGAAGAGCCACTCGTAAAAGGAATCCATGATTTTTTTCTTGCTGATAACCTGCTGAATGCCGTACCAGTTGTTGGCCCATGCAGCGAAGGAGCAAGGCTTGAAGGAAGCAAGGACTTTGCAAAGGCCTTCATGATGAAGTATTCCATACCAACAGCCGCCTATCGTTCTTTTACTTCTGCCACATTATACGAAGGTTTCAGTTTTTTGGAATCGCTCCGTCCGCCATACGTTCTTAAAGCTGATGGCCTCGCTGCCGGTAAAGGTGTAACTATACTTTCTTCCTTGCCTGAAGCCAAAATTGAACTAACCGACATGTTAATGAACCGGAAATATGGAGAAGCTTCGGATACAGTTGTTATTGAAGAGTTTCTGTCGGGCATTGAACTTTCCGTTTTTGTTCTTACTGATGGTAAGGATTTTGTCCTGTTTCCCGAAGCCAAGGACTATAAGCGCGTAGGAGAAGGTGATACGGGCCCAAATACCGGCGGGATGGGTGCAATATCGCCCGTGCCTTTCGCTGATAAAGACTTTATGGATAAAGTGCTAGTGCGCATTGTCAATCCAACGATTATAGGATTACAGGCTGAAAGTATTGCTTATTCTGGGTTTATCTTCTTCGGGCTTATCAGCGTCGGTGGCGATCCTTTCGTGATTGAGTACAATGTAAGACTGGGGGATCCTGAATCTGAAGCTATTATTCCCCGCATTTCGAGCGATTTGCTGGAATTGCTTTGGGCTACTGCCAAAGGAAATCTGGCTACGCATTCGATAGCTATTGATACCAGGTCAGCTGCTTGCGTTATGCTTGTGGCAGGAGGATATCCCGGAGATTACAAAAGAGGTTTGGAAATAAAAGGATTGGATAGCCCGCATAAATCCTTGCTTTTTCATGCAGGAACAACGTATGATGAGAATTCGGGATTGACGCTTACAAACGGAGGAAGAGTGATTGCTGTAAGTTCATTGAGTATTACAACCGCCGGGGCTCTTTCTGAATGCTACAAAGCAGCAGACAGCATCAGATTTGATGAAGTGTATTTCAGAAAAGATATAGGCCGTGACTTGGAATCTTTATGTTAGATTTACTATTTCAACCCGAATATAAATAAACAGCATATGCTTGTAGTTCTCATTCATTGAGCCTGTAACCTTAATCAAACTTATAACAAAACCAGAGCATGTTGAGGCAATTTTCGAGAATCAGTATTTTTATACAGCTTATTGCAGTAATTATCGTGGCTTTGGTTTTATTCATGCCTGCATTTTTAAACCCATTGCCATCTCCAGCTATTCCGGACAAACATTCTTTGTACTCATTTTTTAGCGCACTGGTGGGAAATTCTCCTCTTATTAACGCTGTATTAGCAATGGGAATAATCGGGTTTCTGGCTTTTTTTCTTTATGCAATCCTTCTATCTCATGATTTGCATCCAAAGGAAAGCCTGCTGCCTGTACTTTTTTATTTTCTTCTGGCTGCAAGTATTACCGAGGCTGTAAGTATTGGACCTGCATTACTTGCCTCTTTGTTTTTAATGATTAGCCTCTTCCTGATTATACGGATGCATGGTTTAAATCAGCCTTTTAAACAAGTATTTTCAGCGAGTTTTTGTGTTTCTATAGCTGCCATTTTTTATCCACCCGCTGTGAATTTTATGCTTTTTATATGGCTCAGTTTGTTAACTTATCGTATTGCTTCATGGCGGGAATGGATTATTTCGATAATTGGTGCCATCGTTCCATTGTTATATTTGATCGTTTATTTTTATTGGAAAGGCCGGCTACCTGATCTTTTTTACAACTTCAATGAGATTTATGCCAGCCCGATGACCGGATTCCCGAAATTCAGGTTGTGGCAGTTTATATTTCTATGCTTCACAGGATTTGCTTTACTGCTAGCATTGTTCCGGCAGCTAATTGTAATTCAGGATAGGTTGATTAGCCTCCGGCGTAAAACATGGATATTTATCGATTTTATGATTGTTGCTTCATTAAGTGCCTTGTTGGCAGGTCATGATCTGCCAGGCCATATTGCTATTATCGCGATTCCAGGAGCTTTTTTTCTTTCCAATAGTGTTACCGGAAAAAAAACTACCTTATTATATGAGTTATTATCTGCATTGCTGATAATCCTATTGGTATTAGCAAGATTATCAGGATAAACCGAAATACAGGAAAATGCTTAAAAGTCATTATTCTGATGGAATTATTGAGGCCGGTTGCGATGAAGCAGGCCGTGGCTGCCTTGCCGGTCCTGTTTTTGCTGCTGCGGTTATTCTGCCTTATGATTACCGGAATTCCAGGATAAATGATTCCAAAAAGCTATCAGCAGCCAAGCGTGAAGACCTCCGCCGTGAAATTGAAAAAGATTCCCTGGCCTGGTGTGTCGCATCTGCCGATCACTCCGAAATAGACAAAATCAACATTCTGAATGCTTCAATATTGTCAATGCACAGGGCTTTGGATGGACTTAAATTAAAACCGGGTCTTTTGCTCATTGATGGAAACAGGTTTAAACCTTATCAGAATATTGAGCATAAATGCATAATCAGGGGGGATTCCTGTTATTTGTCAATTGCGGCAGCCTCAATACTAGCCAAGACTTATCGCGACGAGTTTATGGTTGAACTTTCCCAAAAGTTTCCTCAATACGGATGGTCGCGCAATAAAGGCTATCCAACTTCAGAGCATCGCAATGCCCTTTTGCGTTTAGGTTATTCGCCTTACCATCGGCGTAGTTTTGTTTTAAAAGAGCAACTGTTAATGTTTTAATCTTTCTTTGGGTTTAATTCCCCGCAAATTGGCTTTAATTTTTATTCAATTTCTAAGTAGAATAAAGAATACAGGAGTCGGAATTTAAGAATTCTTCTGGATTCTGGCTTCTGATACCTAGTTTCTCTGAGGCGGGTAGTTCATTAAATAAAAACAATAGAAGCTGACTATCTGGAGTTTTACAGGCTATTCAAATTTGAAAATTCGGTATTATTAAGATGTCGTATTATAACGTATCGCAGCTAGTCCTGAGCAGGGAGATTGGCTCCGAAGCTGCCACATGGTTTTGCTGCTCACTATACATATTCCTGTCGGGCGGATACAGAAATCCGGTTTAGGACCAGGTGCTATTAGCGGTTGTTAATTTTTTTATTTCCTTTATAAATCCAGCATTCAGAATCTTCAGTGTCCTTATATACAAAATCATTTCCCTGTTTTACGCAAGTTTGTATGTAACGTGATCCTCCCGAAGTCTCTGTAACTATTCCTGATTGATAGTCACAAACAGTCCGACCTACATATGCCAATAAATCAGACATATTTCCAATCCCATCAATCCTGGTTTTAGAATAATGAGTGCAATTTCTTAATGTAATTCTTTTTCTTTGTATGTTCTGAACTTTAACAGAATCTATTTTACTTACTATCCAATTGTCAATTGTATCATTAATCTTTGCATTAAAATCATACAAAAGGATATCAGCGGGAGCGCGACCAAAAAAACTCATAAACCAATATACTTTCTTGTCTCCAGTTTCTCTGATATATCCTAATACACGCTCAGAACAGTTATTTTCTATTGAATCACCAATACAGTCAATTACTTTTTTATAAATATTTAAATTTATTGTAGTGTCTTCACCAAAAAATATCTTATGTGGCCAAATACAAGAAGGACATGGATTAGGATACTCTGACACATACCATACTTTTCCATTGTCAACTATTGAATCAAATTTGTCGTTATTACCTGCATTATCCTTTTTATAACTAAATAACAGAACTGGAATAAAAATAAAAATCAAGTTTCTCATGTTGTTGTTTTTATTTTTTTAATAACCGCTAACACATCGATATGCTGTGTCATAATTCTGTTATACCGAAACATTATATTCCCTCAATGCTTCGTTCAGCGAAGTTTTTAAATCGGTAGATGGCTTGCGTTTGCCAATAATCAGAGCACAAGGTACCTGGTATTCCCCTGCCGGGAATTGTTTGGAATATGAGCCAGGAATTACAACCGAGCGGGCAGGGATCCGACCCTGAGATTCTACAGGTTGGGAGCCGGAAACATCAATTATACGGGTAGTTTTGGTGATAACCACATTTGCTCCAAGTACGGCTTCGCTTTCTATATGCGCGCCTTCAACCACTATGCAACGGGAACCAATGAAACAATTGTCTTCAATAATTACAGGTGCTGCCTGTATGGGCTCGAGAACGCCTCCAATACCGACGCCACCGCTCAAGTGAACGTTGGCGCCAATCTGTGCGCATGATCCAACAGTGGCCCAGGTATCAATCATGGTTCCGCTACCGACCCATGCGCCAATATTGACATACGACGGCATCATGATTACACCGGGGGCAAGATAAGCGCCGTAACGCGCTATGGCATGTGGTACAACGCGTACGCCGAGTTTGTCATATCCTTTTTTCAATTGCATTTTATCGTGAAACTCAAAAGGACCTACTTCGGTAACAGTCATTTTGCGGATAGGAAAATATAGAATAACAGCTTTCTTTATCCATTCGTTCACACACCATTGTCCGCTGATTGGTTCAGCTACACGTAAGGTTCCCTTGTCAAGTAATTCAATCACTTGTTCTATAACTTTACAAGTAGCAGGGTTGCTGAGCAATGTCCTGTCGATCCAGGCTTCTTCGATAACGGTTTTTAATTGTTCTTCGGTCACGAGGTTTAATTTTACTGTCAAAAATAGGTAATAATAAACCATGTGAGCCTTAATTGTTATTTTTGTGCCGTTTTACAGTTTATAAGTAATGGGGAGAATCCTGGCGATTGATTATGGTTCAAAACGAGTTGGTATAGCTGCTACTGATGAATTGCAATTAATTGCAAATCCACTAACCACAGTTCATTCAAAAGATATTTTCGCGTTTCTGCATGAGTATATTTCACATGAACCGGTTGATTGTATAGTAGTAGGTGAGCCGCGGCAGATGAACAATACGCCTTCTGAATCTGTTAAAGTAATTGAGCCTTTTGTTAAACGCCTGCAAAAGGAATTTCCAACGATACCAGTGGCGCGTGTGGATGAACGTTTTACTTCGCTCATGGCAACAAACATTATCCGCGAATCGGGTGTAAACCGTAAGCGGCGACAGGATAAAGCCCTGGTCGATACAATAAGTGCAACGCTGATCCTGCAGTCGTATATGGAGGGAAAGGATTTTTTAATAAAGAAAGGTTAAGATACTATTATACTGACAGGCTGTTATTTAATATAAAAATTATGCTATTGCCAATTGTTGCCTTTGGGCATCCTAACCTTCGAAAGATGTCGGTTGACATCGATAAAGATTATCCGGGGCTTGACCAACTCATTCACGATATGTTCGAAACAATGTATGCCTCATCAGGTGTTGGGTTGGCTGCTCCTCAGGTGAACCGGCAGATTCGGCTATTTGTTGTTGACGCCAAACCATATAATGAGGATCATCCGGAGTTGGAACCTTTCAAAAAAGCATTTATTAATGCACGTATCATTGAAGAAGAAGGAGAGGAGTGGGCTTATAGTGAAGGTTGCCTTAGTATTCCTGATATTCATGAAAATGTATTAAGGAAACCAAAAGTGAGAATTACCTATTACGATGAGTTCTTCAATTTTCATGATGATACCTGCGATGGAGTTATTGCCAGGATTATCCAACATGAGTACGATCACCTTGAAGGAATAGTTTTTGTTGACAAAATTAATCCGCTTCGACGCCTGTTGCTAAAGCGGAAATTATTGGATATTTCTAAAGGTGATATTGAAGTGGCTTACAAAATGATCTTTCCAATGTTAAAGCGTAGATCTTTCTAATAAGTTCATAAACTGTATTGAAAGTCTTAAATTAATAAAATCATTCTATTAAAGAGTATAAATTCCATGAAGAAAGTTCCATCATTTTCTTTGATCATTCTTATAGCTGCATTATTTGTTGCCTGTGGTTCTCCTCGTAAACATGCTGTAGATCGCATCACAATACTAGAGAAACAACTTTCAGCCAAATCAGGAAAGCCTGATACAGCAAAGGTTGAAACACTTGCACTCGCCTATAGCGATTTTGTCAGGCAATTTCCAAAGGACAGTCTTTCGCCGGAATATCTTTTAAGGGCAGGAGGGGTACTGATGAATGCAGGCGATGCAATAAAAGCCATTCAGTCGCTTGACCAGATAACCCAAAAATATAACACATCCAGGCAAGCCCCGCAGGCACTCTTTCTGCTAGGCTTTATATATGAGAATATGTTGGGTAATATCGGGAAAGCCGGGGAATCATATAGAGAATTCCTGACCCGGTATCCAAAACATGATCTTGCAGATGACGCGCAGGCCTCTCTCAATAACCTGGGGAAAACACCAGAAGAGCTTTTACGGGAATTTGAAGCTAAAGCTGCCGGTTTAAAAGAGGTCGTTACAAAATAGCACGATGCTTACTTATCTTCTTCTGAATGGGTTTTATCTCAAAATATTAATGTCTAGCGTATGACGGTTTAAGGATTCAGTCATATAGGTGGATGACTGGGTATTAACCGACCTTGCTGAATTCTTTTTCAAGAAGGTTTTTCAATTCAGCAGGCAGAATATTGCTTTTTAATTCGCCTTGTTTACTGAATGAAATATGCCCGGTTTGTTCCGAAACAATAATACAGATTGCATCTGTACGCTCGGTGAGACCTACTGCTGAACGATGCCTGAGCCCGAATGAAATAGGTAGTTCCGTGTTTTTTGAAACCGGTAAAATGCAGCGGGCAGCTGTGATACGGTTTGTAGTGATAATAACAGCTCCGTCGTGAAGAGGGTTGTTTTTATAAAAAATATTCTCAATTAGTTGATCTGAAATCCTTGCATCAATCATCAAACCTGTTTCAATAAATTCAATAAGTTCATTTCGAAGAGTAATTACAATAAGCGCACCGGTTTTCGACAATGCTAATTTGTGGCATGCCTGTACAAGAGGATCCACATCAAGTTGATCGTCCTCAGTTAAACTTACACGCCAGAAAAGGAATCGTGTCCGTTTTTTTCGGCGAAGGACCGGAGAACCAACGAAAAGCAGGAATTTACGGATTTCAGGTTGGAATACCACAATCAGGGCTATAAAACCAACACTAATAAATGCACCGAGTATCTCACTGAGTAGTTCCATCTCAAGTGCTTTTACCAACCGCCACATTATGAATACTGCAACAATCCCAATAAGGATATTGATAGCAGCTGTACCTTTTACCAGGTTGTATAGTTCGTATAGCAGAACGGCTACAAGTAATACATCGATAACATCAAGTAAGCGGATGGATGATAAAGCGGGAAAAATAAAATCGGTCATGGTTACCAGAATAAAATGCAAAAGTAATTTAAACGGGTTTGTTATTATAAGCATTCACCAGTTTAATAGCTTCCATGGCTTCGCGTACATCATGAACCCTGAGAATATTTGCCCCGTTTAATAAAGCCAAAGTATTCAGAACACCGGTGCCGGTTAATGCATTTCCTGGTGACACATCAAGCACTTTGCAGATCATTGATTTTCGCGAAAGGCCAGCCAATATTGGCAATCCAAGAGAGGAAAATTCATATAAACGCCTCAGGATTTCATAATTATGAGCAAGGGTTTTTCCGAACCCAAAGCCGGGATCAAGAAGTACTTCAACATGCCGATAGCGATACAATTTTTCGAGACGTTTCTCAAAATAAATTTTAATGTCGTCCACCACATTATTATATTTAGGGTCGTCCTGCATATTGCCCGGTGTGCCCTTCATATGCATCATGATGTAAGGAACGCCAAGATCTGCTATGGTTTCAAACATTTTAGTGTCAAGTTCTCCGGCAGAAATATCGTTTATAATATGAGCCCCCGCAGCTACAGTCCTTGCTGCTATTGAAGATCGGTAAGTGTCAACAGAAAGGATCGCTTCCGGAAATGCAGCTGATAGTTCTAAAATGACAGGGATAAGCCGCTCAAGTTCATCCTGTTCGGAAATAGCAATCGCTCCTGGTCGCGATGAAACAGCACCAATATCAAGGATTGCAGCACCTTCTGCTATCATTCGACGTGCAGCTTCCATCCACATTTCAGGAGATTTTACCCTGCTATGTGAATAAAATGAATCCGTAGTTATGTTTAAAATTCCCATAACCAGAGGCTTGGAAAGATCTAGCTTTTTGCCCCGGATTTGCAGGGATTGCTTATAGGAAAACTCCGTATCTTTAGCCTTTGAAATCATCTGTACAGGACTGGTGGAAAATCACCTGAACTGACAAAAGTACTAAGAATATGCTCAATACTGCTTTCTGTCAGATTTATAAGGAGATACACCTATACAGCGAGGTTTATATATCTGAAAATTGCTGATTATAGCAGCGCGTAGCAAATTCTGATCTTAAATTGTTTAAGCAATTGAAATGTAAATAAATATGAGAACATTCGTTAATATTATTCGCAGCATCACCGGACTTGTGTTTATGTTTTCGGGTTTTGTAAAAGGAATTGACCCTATGGGTTTTGCCTACAGGCTCGAAGATTACTATAATGTTTACCATATCTCATGGCTGATGCCTCTGGCACTTACTTTTTCAATAGCCTTATGCACAGTAGAATTTGTACTTGGTGTTATGCTGTTATTCAAGCTTCGAATAAGGATAACAGCAGTGCTTGTTCTGTTAATGATGCTTTTCTTTACGCTGCTCACGTTCTACGATGCACTTACCAATCTGGTGCCTGATTGCGGATGCTTTGGTGATGCTATTAAGCTTAGCAACTGGCAAACTTTCTATAAAAATATTGTATTGATAATTTTTGCTTTTATAGTCTTCATATACAGAAGGAAACAGGACACAGCATTACCTGCAAAGCGGCAATGGAGTTATGCTTTTATCGCTTCAGTTGCCTTCATTTATTTTTCGGTATATTGTTACATGCATCTTCCTCTGATTGACTTTACTGAGTGGAAACCCGGCAACAAATTATTTGCCGAGAATCCTGTGCCTCAAAAATATTACCTGACATACAAAAATAAAAAGACTGGTGAAAAGAAAGAATACCTTTCGCCTGATTATCCTTATGCTGATTCTGTTTGGATGGCACAATGGGAGTTTGTTTCTCAACGGGTGGAAGATCCTAATATTTATTATGGACGTAACCTGCAAATTACCGATTCTGCCGGAACTGACTACACTGCTCAGTTTATCCGTGATCCTGGTTTCGTATTTCTAATGACTTCGAAGGATATCAACTTGGCAGCAGAATCAAAGCTGGCGGGGATGAATGGTTTTGCAGAACAAGTTGTTAAATCCGGTGCAAAGTTCATTCTTCTTGTTAACAATACTCCGGCGCAAGCGATTCAAATAGCTAAGAAGGAAAACCTGATTTATCCTGTTTACTTTGCTGATGAGATAGAATTAAAGACCATGGTGAGATCAAATCCGGGCCTTTTGCTTTTACATAACGGGGTGATTATTAAAAAATGGCATTATCGCGATATTCCTGATTTTGAGGATGTTTCGGCCAGGTATTTAAACCTTTCAAACAAGTTGGGCAGGTAGCCCATAGTTACAGCTATGGCAAGGTATATCTATCGGAAAATCGTGTATGGTTTACTAGTGCTATTTGGTGTTGTAACAGTTATATTTTTGCTTTTTAATGTTCTTCCCGGCGATCCGGCCCGAATGATGTTAGGACAGCGTGCTGATATAACTTCTGTTAAAGCAATTAATAGGGATCTTGGGCGCGATAAACCACTGGGATTGCAGTATCTGAACTTTCTTAACGATCTTTCGCCCATTTCCTTTCATTCCACAGCAGATGCTAATGATTACTGGTATCTCGATAAGTATAAATATGGCAACACATACAAAATATTATGTTGGGAAAAAGGAAATGTTATCGCATTTAAGGAACCATATCTCCGGCGCTCGTACCAGAGCAAACGCAAGGTGTCTGAAATACTGGCTGAAGCATTTCCTGCGACCATGCTGTTGGCATCAATTTCAATGGTGCTGGCAACTATACTTGGGATAGGTCTTGGCATTGTGTGTGCTACTTATAAAGATACATGGTTCGACAGGCTTGCATTACTTTTCTCGGCAATGGGAATGTCCTTACCATCTTTCTTTGCAGCAATTCTGTTCGCTTGGTTGTTTGCATTTGTATTGGCTGATTACACAGGCTTAAGTATGTTCGGAAGCCTTTATTCAGTTGACGATTTTGGCAGGGGCGAGTACCTTGACCTTAAAAATATCATATTACCTGCAATTACTTTAGGGATACGCCCTCTCGCAATTATTACCGAACTTACACGGAGTTCTTTGCTTGATGTTTTTTCGCAGGATTATATCCGTACTGCAAGAGCTAAAGGGCTCAGTAAGTTTCGTGTTATAACACACCATGCTTTAAAAAACGCTATGAACCCTGTGATAACAGCAATTTCAGGTTGGTTTGCTTCCTTAATGGCCGGTGCTGTATTTATTGAATATGTGTTTGACTGGAAAGGAGTTGGTGTAGTTATTGTTGATGCTTTGGAGAAATATGACTTGCCTGTAGTAATGGGTGCTGTGCTTTTTATTTCCATCATACTGATTCTTATTAATATTTTTGTCGATCTGTTGTATGGCCTTATCGATCCGCGGGTTAGAATGACCTGATGTTTTTATTAACATTAAATGTTTTGATTCATTACATAATTCTGTGAAATTCAACTAAAAAAATAAAAAAATGAGACAAAAAATTGTTGCCGGGAACTGGAAAATGAACAATGAATTTCAGGAAGCAGAGGACTTACTGTTTGATATTGTTGATTTGCTCAAAGTAAATGGCAAAGGAGAGACTGTTGTGATTGCTTGTCCTCCTGCAGTATATCTGGAGATGGCCACAGATATTGCTATTGAAAATGATTTCCTGATAGGTGCGCAAAATTGTAGCCAGTTTGATTCAGGAGCCTATACTGGTGAAATTTCACCGGTAATGATAAGTTCTATTGGTGTAACACATGTTATTATTGGACATTCTGAACGCAGGGCTTATTTTGGTGAGACAAATCAAATAATTTCTGCAAAGGTTGATGCGGTTATCCGAAATGAAATGGTTCCAATCTTTTGCTGTGGTGAAGTAAAATCAGAACGTGAATCAGGAATTCATTTCGATGTGGTAAAGAGGCAGGTTTCCGAAGCTTTATTCCATCTTGAAGGTGAGAAGATCGAAAACCTGATTATAGCTTATGAGCCAGTTTGGGCTATAGGTACAGGTCTTACAGCTACTCCGGAACAAGCCCAGGAGATGCATGCCTTTATAAGGGGAATCATTGGTGGCAGATATGGCGAAAAAGTTTCGGCTAATTCAACAATTCTTTATGGCGGAAGTTGCAATGCTAAAAATGCACGGGAATTATTTTCACAACCCGATGTAGATGGTGGTCTGATTGGCGGCGCATCTCTGAAGGCAGAAGACTTTGTAACAATCATTAATTCATTCTAGTACTTATGCAATATTATGAATTATGCTGCCCGGTTCCTGCTGATGAAACTCAATCCGAAATCATAATTGCCCTTCTGGCGGAAGCTGGTTTTGAAAGTTTTGATCACATTGGCAATGAGCTAAAAGCATACATACCTGAATTTTTATATGGAACGCATTTAATGCCATTGCTTGCAAGTAATATTCTGGCTGGCATTACTTTTTCTTTGTCCAAAGTTGCTGATACTAACTGGAACCAGGTGTGGGAAAGTAATTATGAGCCTGTTCTTATCGAAGGTCAATGTTATATAAAGGCGCCTTTTCATGCTGACCGGAACGATATTGCCTTTCAACTGATTATCGAACCTAAAATGTCATTTGGTACAGCCCATCATGCCACTACTGCAATGATGATAAGTTATTGCCTGGCAGAAGACTTAGCAGGCAAGTCATTGCTCGATATGGGATGTGGAACTGCTGTGCTGGCAATCCTTGCCAGAATGCGCGGAGCCAATCCAGTGATGGCCATTGATAATGAGGTATGGGCTTTTGAAAATGCATGTGAGAATATTATCCGAAACAAAACCGAGGATATTATGGTTTTGCTTGGAGACGATACCCTTTTGGAAGGATGGAAGTTTGATGTGATACTTGCTAATATTAACCGCAACATCCTCTTAAATGACATGCCTGCTTATGCAGCATGTCTAAATTCAGATGGCATATTGATTGTCAGTGGTTTTTATTATGACGATCTAAAACAGGTTACACGTAAAGCTCAGGAATTAGGGTTGGTTTTTGATGGATTTAAAGAACAGGATCATTGGACTGCAGCAAGGTACATACAAAAAGATGGATAATATGTTATCAGGCATCGTACGAATGAGAAAAGTACTTTTTGTATTCTTTATTACCAGCATCTTTATAATACCCAGGGGTAAGGCCCAGGAGATAAAGGCTTTTTCGTCTGATTCAATAGAGTTCCTGCGGGAATTAAATGTTCTCTTTCAAAAGGTAGGCGATAATGACATGAAGGAAGCCAAGGAAGCCCTTGCTGCATTTTCATTTGACTGGAATTCCGGATTGCTCAATAATAACCAACGCCAATTGGTGAATCAAACATGCACAAAGTTTTTGCAGCACAAGCTAAAAACGGTTCCATATTTTACAAATTACCTTTCCAACGTAGTATTGCTGATTCGGCGTAATTTTAGCCAGAAAAATTTTGAATCATTTCATAAGGGAGTGGAATTTTATCTCAAAATTAAAAAGACACTTCCGCTTTCAGGCTACCTTCAATGTAGCCGTGAATTGCTTGAAAACTATACCTTATTCAGTAGTTATACCAGTAGCTGGAAGGTTAGGCAAGCTCAATTTACTTTTAGTTTCGACACGATTCCTGTTGTAGTATTTTCAACGCTAAATTTGGTCTGTCTTTTAAAAAAAGACAGCGCGAATATTTATCAGACACAAGGAAGGTTTTATCCCGCAATTGACCGTTGGAAAGGAAATGGAGGAATTGTCTATTGGGAACGAGCGGGATTGCCACGGGAAGAAGCTTACGCCCAACTTGCCAATTACGATATTTTACTTCGGAATACTGCATATTCGGCCGATTCTGTTTCTTTTTATTTTAGGAAGTACTTCAACAGACCTTTGCCAGGCAAGCTGAATGAAAAAGTCATGTCCGATGTTATTCCCGAAAAAGCAATATTTCCGCAGTTTACTTCTTATCTACCTAATCTTATTATCGAAAACCTTTATAGAGGCATTGATTATGAAGGCGGTTTTACAATTGAAGGCACAAGGGTAATTGGGTCAGGTAATAAAAATACAGATGCAAAGATATTTATCAAACGAAATGGTAAACTCCAGCTGATCCTGCGCGGACAAGATTTCATTATTCGTCCTGATCGTTTTACTTCGCAGCGTGCCTCTGTGTCTCTTTATTTTGAAGGAGATTCAATTTATCATCCCGGATTGCAAATTAAATATAACGACGCGAAACGTGATCTTACCTTGATCAGGGGAGATGAAGGTTTGTCTCAGTGCCCTTATTACGATTCGTATCATAAAATCAATATCCTGGCCGAAGCTATATATTGGCAATTGGATTCGGAAACAATGACCATTGATAAAATTCGCGGACTGAGCAACAAAAGTGAAGCTATTTTCGAATCTGTTGATTATTACAGCAGGGGTCGCTATGATGAGATGCAGGGCATCGATGAATTAAATCCTATTAACGTTGTGATGAATTATGTAAACCACAGCAAAAGCAAGGAGTTCTTTGTATATGAATTAGCTGAATATATGAATAAACCCTTGGAGCAAGTAAGAGCTTTGCTGATAAGGCTTGCTACAAAAGGCTTTCTGCTATTTGATGTTACTAACGACAGGGCTTTTGTTAAGAGCAGGCTTGAGGAGTTTCTTGCTTCGAATAGTGGACGCAGAGATTACGATGTAATTCAGTTTGTCTCTATGGTTGGCGAACAAAAAAATGCTACATTAAATCTACAGAATTTCGATATGAATATCCACGGGGTTCCACAGGTTTCCCTTAGCGACTCTTCAGCAGTATATATCTATCCCAAAAACAGGGAAATAACACTGAAGAAGGATCGTGATTTCGAATTCACAGGACGAGTTCATGCCGGTTATTTCAATTTTTATGCCCAAAAAAGTTCTTTTGAATATGAGAAGTTTCGATTAAATCTTCCACAGATCGACTCGATGAGTTTTGTGGTTAACAGCAACGTACTAGATGATCATGGAAATCCAACGTTTATTAAAGTACAAAATGTGATATCAAACCTGAGTGGTGACCTATTGGTTGACGATCCGCATAACAAGTCAGGCCTGAAGCCTTATTCAATTTACCCTGTTTTTAATAGTAAAACGGAGTCGTATGTATATTATGATAAAAAGTCAATTCAGAAAGGGGCTTATAAACGCGATAAGTTCTTTTATGCTGTTGATCCATTCACTATGGATAGCCTCAATAATTTTACAATAGAAGGGCTTCAGTTTGCAGGGAAATTCAACTCCGGAGGAATTATACCTGATATAAGACAACCTTTAAAAGTTCAGGATGACTATTCTCTTGGATTTGTTAAACCTCTTGGTGCTGAAGGCGTCCCTGTTTACGGCGGAAAAGGAACATATCATTTTGATTCAAAACTCAGCAATCTTGGATTACAAGGGAAAGGAACACTTAATTTCCTTACTTCCACAATTTCATCAGATAATTTTTTGTTTCTTCCTGACAGGCTTACTGCTGATGCCAAAACCTTTGATTTTACTTCAACTGTCGGGGAGGCGGAATTTCCACAGGTCAATGTTATTAACAGCCAGGTCTTCTGGATGCCTTATACTGACAGTATGATTGTGAGTAATAAAGCTCCTGAGAAAATCCATATCTTCCAGAATAAAGCCGATCTAAACGGCAGTATTACTCTCACCAAAAAAGGCCTTTCCGGCTCAGGCGTTATGGACTTTGAGGATGCCCAAACAACTGCTGGTCTTTATTATTTTTATTCGAATTCATTCACTTCGGAAACTGCGGATTTTTTGCTCTTTACTCCTGATAAAAAGAATGTGGCAGTTAGCGCTGATAATTTTAAACTTTTAATTGATTTTTCTAAACGTATAGGGGATTTCAGAAGAGTTGGTTCAAATTCAAAAGTTGAGTTTCCTTTCAATAGTTATACCTGTAATGTGGATGAATTTGAATGGCAAATGGATAATAAACAACTTACTATGCTAAACCATATTCCTGGTGAAGAAGAAAAACTCAGGAATATGAGTATGGACGAATTACTGGCAATGAAACAGAAAGGTTCGGAATATATTTCAACAGATCCAAAGCAGGATTCACTCAGGTTCTTTGCCCTCAATTCAAAATATGATATTCTCGAAAATCTGCTTCATGCAGAAGGTGCACGCATTATTAGGGTTGCTGATGCTGCTGTTTTTCCAGGAGATGGGAAATTGACTGTGAATAAAGACGGGCATATTCAACAACTTTCCGGAGCAACCATCATAGCCAATACGGTGAGCAAATTACATAATATTTATAATGCTTCCGTTAATATTGCTTCACGAAATAGATATTCAGCCAAAGGGCTCTATGATTATAAACCGATAGAAGGATCACCCGAAATCATTCATTTTGATCTGATAGCTGTTGATACGTCAGGACAAACACATGCAATTGCACATGTAAGCGATTCGGCAAAGTTATTGCTCAGCCCATATTTCGATTTTCAGGGAGATATTACACTGCACGCCGGTAAAGAATTTCTGAATTTTGATGGTGGCTTCAGATTGAAAAATGAATGTGATAAGAAATTTGATGAGTGGATCAAATTTGCCTGTGAATTAAATCCTGCTAATATCCGGATTAAGTTGCCGGAGAAAATAAAGAACCTGAAGAATGAAGATATCGAGATTGGTTTGCTTTATTCAACGGTTGATAACAGATTATACCCTGCCTTCCTGCAGAAAACTGAAATGTTTTCTGATCCGCAACTGATTTCGGCAAAAGGGACTGCTACATTCGATCGTACATTATTCCAGTACCAGGTGGCTGATTCTGCAAGCTTGAATGATAAGAGTTTGGCAGGTAATAAACTTAATCTTGATACCGAAAAGTGTATCCTCTCGGGTGAGGGGAAGGTAAATCTTTGCAGCGATCTTGGACAAGTTAAACTTCAGACAACTGGTTCGGTGAAGCACTTTATTATTCCTGATTCAACAATTGCCTCAGTATTCGCCACTCTTGATTTCTTTTTTGCAGACGAAGCACTCAATATTTTTGTTGCCGATCTTACTTCAGTAAACCTTAAAGCTACTGATTTGAATGATATAACATACAAGCGTGGACTTACGGCCCTTGTTGGTAAAGAATCGGCTTCCAAACTAATCTCCGAAATAAGCTCATTTGGAGTGTACCGCAGATTTCCGGATGAACTCAACCATACTATCATCCTGTCTCAGGTTAAAATGAGCTGGAACCCTGAACTCAAGTCCTTTGTAAGTACCAATCAAATTGGTATTTCGAATATTCAAAAGGAAGCAATAAACAAATATACAGATGGCTATATAGAAATTGGCAGGAAACGCTCGGGCGATATCATTAGCGCTTACTTTGAATTATCGCCAACATTATGGTATTTCTTTAGCTATAGTAATGGAATTATGCAGGCGATGTCATCAAATAAGGCATTTAACGTAGCACTAACTTCTGTTAAAGATGATAAGCGGAGAAAAAAAGTTAAGGATAAAGAAAAAGCATACCAATATATCGTTTCAACAAAAGAAAAGCGTGATACCTTCCTGCGCAAAATGCACGCTGTTCATGAAAAAAGTGAAGAATAAACTGATATACTCAATTTGGACTACATAAACCCCTGAAAAACATGAATACACTAATACTTATTTTTGGAGCTGTTTTAGCATATTTATTAGGTTCCATACCATCTGCTGTATGGATAGGGAAATGGTTTTATGGAATAGATGTAAGAGAGCAGGGGAGCGGTAATGCAGGTGCGACGAACACTATTCGGATATTAGGGCTGAAGGCCGGCTTGCCTGTATTATTCATCGATGCCTTCAAAGCCTGGTTGGCTGTAGCATTGGGAGGGTGGATTACTGGCGATATTCTTACGCCTGCTAATTTAACTTTGTACCGGATTGCAATTGGGGCCCTTGCTGTATTAGGACACGTTTTTCCGGTATTTGCGGGTTTCAGGGGCGGAAAAGGTGTTGCTCCTCTTGTAGGCGTTGTAATTGCTCTTTTTCCAGAAGCATTTTTCTTTGTTCTTATATGGTTCGCGCTGGTTTTTTCCATTACCAGGTATGTTTCGCTTGCTTCTGTCACCAGCGCACTTATTTTCCCTTTGATAGTTATTTTTGTCTTTAAAGAGCAATCAGAACCACTTCTTGTACTGTCAATACTTGTAGCTGTATTTATTCCGGTTACTCATCGCCGTAACATCGGACGCCTGATCCGTGGAAATGAAAACAAACTCGAATTTAAAAAGAAGACCTGAGTTTATCCATTGTTAGTAAACGATGTAAAAATTGATTTCACATTTATCTTGTTTCAGAAATTTTTACATACTTTTACTCTGTTTATTATTAGTCAGCAATTGCTAAAATTTAAAACATATGAAATTTATTATTAATAGCCAGGTGTTGCTCAAAAACCTCCAGGCAATAAGTGGTGTGCTAAGTGCCAGCAATACACTTCCAATCCTCGATGATTTTCTGTTCGACCTTCAGGATAAAACACTTAAGGTCACGGTTTCAGATCTCGAAACGACCATGTCAGTCTCACTGCCACTCGATAATGCTGATAACTCGGGCAGTGTAACTGTTCCTGCCAAACTATTGCTCGATACGCTGAAGTGCTTTCAGGATGTTCCCATCACTTTCTCAATCGACGAAAAATCACTGGCTATTGAGATATCGGCCAACGAAGGGAAATATCGTCTGACAGGACATAGTGGCGATGAGTACCCTCAAAGTCCGGTATTGGCTGACACAACAACAGCAAATCTGCCTTCCTCATTGCTGGCTGAAGCCATTAATAAAACAGTATTTGCCACTGGTAACGATGAACTACGCCCGGTTATGTCAGGTGTATATCTTGAACTGGCCGATACCGGGTTAACTTTTGTAGCTACTGATGCCCACAAATTAGTACGCTATCGCCGCGATGATGTTAAAGCCGATAACACTGTATCATTCATCATGCCGAAAAAGCCTTTAAATCAGTTGAAAAATGTTCTTACTTCTGAGGATGTTCCTGTATTATTAGAGTACAACCAAACGAATGCCTCATTTACTTTTCGCAACATCCTGTTAATTTGCAGGCTAATTGACGGGCGCTATCCAAATTATGAGGCAGTTATTCCGAAACAGAACCCAAATAATCTTGTAATTGAGAGAATTCCTTTTCTCAATGCAGTTAGGCGTGTTGCTCTATACGGAAATCAGTCAACGCATCAGATCAGGCTTAAAATAACCGGTCGTGAACTGGTGCTCTCTGCCGAAGACATTGATTATTCCAACGAAGCAAAGGAACGCCTGAGTTGTGTTTACGAAGGTGAAGATATCGAAATAGGTTTTAATGCCAAATTTCTTCAGGAAATGATAAGTAACCTGAGCAACGACGAAATCAAGATGGAACTGTCAGCTCCAAACCGTGCCGGGATAATTATGCCGGTAGATAATGAAAATAAAAATGAGGATATTCTAATGCTGGTAATGCCGGTTATGCTGAATTCCTGATAATTTTAATCAACTCTTTTAAATCCCGGACTGCCTTGCAGAATCCGGGATTTTATTTTACATCAATCCGCTCAGTGTAATCCAGCGTTCAGTCTTTTCCTCAATTGCCTGCTCGGTAGCTGAAAATCGTTCCGATAATTTCGTGATTTCAGAAATGTTACCTGTGCCGGAACTCATGAGCGTAAGGATATTCGCTTTCTCAATTTCAAGAGCTTCAATTTCTTTCTCAAGTGTTTCGTACTCAAGCTTCTGTTTGTAAGATGGTTTGTGTACTTCACTTGAAGCTTTATTTTCATTCCTGACAATATTTGAAGCAGGACGTACTTTTTGTTTTTCTTTACGTTCTTCTGCCAGTTTTAGTCTGTAATAGGCTGAATAATTTCCATAGTAATCTTTTATCTTTCCGTTACCAGCAAAAACAAAAACGTGGTCGGCCAGTTTATCAAGGAAACAGCGATCGTGCGACACTATAATAAGGCAGCCTTCAAATTGCATGAGAAAATCTTCGAGTAATTGAAGGGTTTGTATGTCAAGATCATTGGTCGGTTCATCGAGAATCAGAAAATTAGGATTCCTTATTAATTGCATGATCAGGAATAACCGCCGCTTTTCTCCACCGCTAAGGCTTGAATAGTAGTTGTATTGGGTAGTTTGTGGAAAGTTGAAATGCAAAAGGAAGTTTGATGCCGATATTGTTCCTCCTTTACCAATTGATACTTCTTCGGCAATTTCTTTTACCAGGTCTATCACCCGTTTATCACCTTCAGGCTGAAGTCCTTCCTGCGAATAGTAGCCCATTATTATTGTCTGGCCTATGGTTATCTTACCTGCATCGGGGTGAATTTTACCGGCAATAAGATGAAGTAATGTGGTTTTCCCGATACCATTTTTCCCAACGATACCAATCTTTTCGCCTCTCTTGAAAGTGTATGAGAAATTATCAACAAGTTTGAGATCGCCATAACCTTTAAAGATATTATTGATTTCAAGTATTTTTCCGCCAATCCGGGTCATTTTAACCTGAAACCCTGACGACGAATTGTCCTGTTGGCTGAATGCTTTGTCCTTAACATCATAAAAAGCATCGATGCGCGCTTTTGATTTTGTAGTACGCGCCTGCGGCATCCGGCGCATCCACTCGAGCTCAGTGCGGTAGGTATTACGGGCCCTTTCGGTCTCAACCTGGTTTATTGCTTCCCGTTCAGCCTTTTTCTCAACAAAGTAGGAGTAGTTGCCTTTATAATGAAATATCCGGCCCTGGTCAAGTTCGAGGATTTCGTCGCAAACGTTATCCAGAAAATAACGGTCGTGTGTCACAAGCAACAAACTGAGCTTTTGGCGTTGCAGGAAATCTTCCAGCCATTCAATAATTTCAATATCAAGGTGGTTGGTTGGTTCGTCGAGTATCAGCAAGTCAACTTTTTCTATGAGAGCCCTTGCCAATGCGATCTTTTTTCGTTGTCCCCCGGATAACTGGTCAACTGCCATGTCAAGATCAGGAATATTGAACTTACCAAGGATTTCCTTTACCCGCGATTCGTAGTCCCAGGCTGACAGTGAATCCATCAGGTGTGATGCTTCAGCCAATGCCACATGGTTTTCAGGCGTATCGGCATGCTTCAGCTGATCCAGGTGATGTTCATATGATTTAATTGTACGGATAACTTCATTATCAGATTCAAATAATGCATCAATTACCGAGATTCCCGGTCTGAAATAGGGGTTCTGCGGAAGATAAGCTACCCTTGTTCCCTTACGCATTACTATATTTCCGAGGTCAGGTTGATCAATACCAGAAATAATGTTGAGAAGAGAAGTCTTTCCAGCTCCGTTTCGGGCAATCAGCGCAACTTTCTGGCCTTCTTCAAGCCCAAAAGTAATGTCGCTAAAGAGCTCTTTCTCTCCATAACTCTTCGCCAATTGCTCTACAAGCAAAATATTCACAGGATTTTCTTTTAAATTGTTACGATTTCAAGACCCAAAGATACGATGACCGGGAATGTGCCAATAAAAAAAGCCCCGTTGCAGGAGCTTTTTTCAAGGCATTCAACAGTAAAAATTTATGCAAGTTTTACATTGATTGCTTTTTTACCACGGTTATCTTCGGTAATGTCAAAAACTACCAGATCCTCATCTTTAATCTTTTCCTGAAGTCCGGTAACATGAACGAAGATGTCTTTTTGAGTCTCGTCTTCAACAATGAATCCGAAACCTTTTTTCTCATTGTAAAATTTCACTTTTCCAGTTGACATAATGAAAAATTTAGAAATTAATTATTAGTAATCACCAAAAATACAATTTATTCAGAATATTTCTGCAATACCT
>CAZEDO010000041.1:0-4076 GCA_964511085.1 uncultured Lentimicrobiaceae bacterium | reverse complement strand
CCGGTAGCAGCGTCAAAAACAACGTTTTCCAGCAGAGCATCCCGTTTGATGGCATGATAGATATCAGGTTCGTTTTCCTTGCTCAGGTTGATGCATTTTGCATAACATCCGCCTTCAAAATTGAACACACCTTCATCATCCCAGCCATGTTCATCATCTCCAATAAGGAAGCGGTTCGGGTCGGCGGATAAGGTAGTTTTGCCAGTTCCTGAAAGGCCAAAGAAAATAGCTGTATCGCCGTCTTTCCCCATGTTTGCAGAGCAGTGCATTGATGCAATGCCGCGGAGCGGAAGGAAGTAATTCATAATTGAGAACATTCCTTTCTTAATTTCACCCCCGTACCAGGTTCCACCTACGACTGCCATTTCTTCCTTGATATTGAAAGCGCCAAATACTTCACTGTTCAGACCTTGTTCCTTCCAATTAGGGTTTCCCGTTTTGCATGCGTTAAGCATCACAAAATCCGGTTTGAAATTTTTCAGTTCCTCGTCACTTGGCCTGATAAACATATTTTTTACAAAATGTGCCATCCAGGCTACTTCTGTTATTACCCTGATTTTTATACGGGTATTTTCGTTTGAGCCACAAAATGCATCGGCTACATAAAGTTTCTTCCCGCTAAGTTGGTTCTGGGATGTGGAAAGAAGATCTTTCCATACTTCTTCCGAAATAGGTTTGTTATCCGAACTTTTGCGGATTGGGTTTGCCCACCATACATTATTCTCGGATGTGTTTTCACGAACGATGTATTTATCTTTAGGAGAACGGCCGGTAAAGATTCCGGTATCAACAGCCACAGCACCAGTGTCAGTTACAAAACCACGTTCAAATCCTTCAAGTGCAGGATCCGTCTCATGTTTATATAATTCGTCGAAGGACAGGTTGTAGAAAATCTCTTTAACATCGGTAATTCCGTAAACGGACAGATCAATCTGTGGAGCATTCGTAACTGAAAGTGACATAGGCTTAAGGTTTTATAGGTTAGTTTTACTTTGGTTTACAAATATAGCAATCAATATGTAAAAATATAAATATATAGCTGTAACCTGACTGAATGGTACAAAATTAAAAAAAGGCAGTAACGATACTGCCTTTTTTTATCTTGTTTAAGAAAATTTATTTCTTTTTCTTCTTGTCAGCTTTCTTTTCCTTCTTGTCAGCTTTCTTTATGGCCTTTTTGCTACCCTTAATCTTATCCTTTTTGTCAGATTTCTTATCGGATTTCTTTTCAGCCTTTAGCTCGGCTGCTTCCTTAATAGCAGCCTGCGAAGCGGCGAGTCTTGCAATAGGAACCCGGAAAGGAGAACAGCTAACGTAGTTCATTCCAACTGAATGACAGAACTCAACTGATGAAGGCTCTCCACCATGTTCGCCGCAAATACCAACCTTAAGATGTGGCCTTGTCATACGTCCACGTAAAGTTGCCATCTGAACAAGCTGGCCAACTCCTTCGCGGTCGAGAACCTGGAATGGATCATGTTTCAGAATACCTTTTTCCAGATAAACAGGCAGGAATTTTCCGGCATCGTCACGTGAATAACCAAAAGTCATTTGCGTAAGGTCGTTTGTTCCGAAGGAGAAGAATTCTGCTGATTCGGCAATGCGGTCGGCAATCAATGCAGCCCTTGGGATTTCAATCATTGTTCCAACCAGGTAGTCAATCGTGTCTTTGCGTTCAGCAAATACCTTTGTTGCGGTTTCCCTTACAATTTTTTCCTGCATTTTCATTTCTTCCAATGTACCTGTAAGTGGGATCATGATTTCAGGAATGGCACGGATACCTTTTTTCTTGAGATTCAAAGCAGCTTCAATAATAGCACGTGCCTGCATTTCGCTGATTTCAGGATATGTGTTACCCAGACGGCAGCCACGGTGGCCAAGCATAGGATTGAATTCGTGCAACTCATTTACTTTTGCTTTTACATCGGCAACAGTAATGCCCATTTCCTTAGCCATTTCTTTCTGGTTGGCTTCTTCGTGAGGTACAAATTCATGCAAAGGAGGATCGAGCAAACGAACGGTTACCGGAAGATCATGCATGGCTTCAAAAATACCTTCGAAATCCGAACGTTGCATTGGCAAAAGTTTTTCAAGGGCTTTGCGGCGGCCTGCTTCATCGTTGGCAAGGATCATTTCGCGCATGGCTTTGATGCGTTCGCCTTCGAAGAACATATGCTCGGTACGGCAGAGGCCGATACCTTTAGCTCCAAAAGCACGTGCAACCTGAGCATCGTGAGGAGTGTCAGCATTGGTGCGGACAAGCATGCGGGAATGCTTATCAGCTAAATCCATCAGTTTACCAAAGTCGCCGCTCAGTTCAGGATCTTTGGTGGCAATTTTTCCTTCATATACTTCGCCGGTTGTTCCGTTGAGCGAAATCCAGTCACCTTCTTTATAGGTTTTCTTATCAACTACAAGTGTCCTCGTTTTATAATCGATCCTGAGGCTTCCGGCACCCGAAACGCAGCATTTACCCATTCCGCGGGCAACAACAGCAGCGTGTGATGTCATTCCGCCACGGGCAGTAAGAATTCCCTGGGCAACATTCATACCCTTCAAATCTTCAGGAGAAGTTTCGATGCGGACAAGTATCAGTTTCTTGCCATCCTTAGCCTGGTTTTCAGCCTCGTCGGCATGAAAAACGATCTGTCCGGTGGCTGCTCCCGGTGAAGCAGGCAAGCCTTTGGCAATAACATTGGCTTTCTTAATAGCATCTTTATCAAAAACAGGATGCAGCAGTTCTTCGAGCCTTGCAGGTTCGATGCGGAGCAATGCTGTTTCGGCATCTATCATTTTCTCGTTGAACATATCCATGGCTATCGAAACCATAGCTCCACCGGCACGTTTGCCGCTGCGCGTCTGTAAAAGCCAGAGTTTGCCTTCCTGAATGGTGAATTCAAGATCCTGCATGTCGCGGTAATGGCTCTCGAGCTTCTTTTGTGTGTCGTATAGTTCTTTGTAAAGGGCAGGCATTGCTTCTTCCAGTGAAGGGAAATTGGCTTTGCGGTCTTTCTCAGTTACATTTGCAAGTTTAGCCCAACGAATTGAACCTTCCTTGGTGATTTGCTGTGGTGTGCGTATGCCGGCTACCACATCTTCTCCCTGAGCGTTAATAAGGTATTCGCCGTTGAATAGATTTTCGCCTGTGCTTGCATCGCGGGTGAAAGCCACGCCGGTTGCCGATGTAAGGCCCATATTGCCGAATACCATGGCCTGCACGTTAACGGCTGTTCCCCATTCTTCAGGAATATTGTTGAGTTTGCGGTAAAAGATTGCCCTGTCGTTCATCCAGCTATCGAAAACAGCCATTACGGAACCCCAGAGTTGTTCCCATGGATCATCTGGAAAGTCTTTCTTGGTAACTTTCTTAACTGCTTTTTTGAAACGGGTAACAAGTTCCTTAAGATCGGAAGGAGAGAGGTCGGTGTCGAGTTCTACTTTCTTTTCTTCCTTCATCTTTTCGATGATTTCCTCGAAAGGATCAACATCTTCCTTGGATGCAGGTTTCATACCGAGCACCACATCGCCGTACATCTGCACGAAGCGGCGGTACGAATCCCATACGAAGCGTTCGTTGCCGGTTTTTTTGATCAGACCCTGCACGGCATCGTCGTTGAGGCCAAGATTGAGGATGGTGTCCATCATGCCCGGCATACTAGCGCGGGAGCCCGAACGGACAGAAACAAGGCATGGGTTGGTTTTATCGCCAAAAGAAGTTCCCATTATTTTCTCAATAAAGCGGATGCCTTCTTCTACGTCTTTTTTGATCATGTTCACGGCTTTATCGCGGCCCTCGGTATTGTATACCGTGCAGATTTCGGTGGTGATGGTGAATCCCGGGGGGACAGGGACACCGATAAGGTTCATTTCGGCGAGGTTGGCACCTTTGCCGCCCAGAAGGTTTTTCATGGAAGCATCACCGTCAGCTTTGCGGTTACCAAAGAGGTAAACGCTCTTTTTTGATTTCTCTTTTGACATAATTTTATTACTCCTATATTAATGAATGATTCTAAAATGCTGGTATTAAGTTAATAAGACTTGTTGTTTTTTAAGAAGATGCAAATTTACGAAAAAAG
>CAZEDO010000040.1:0-29455 GCA_964511085.1 uncultured Lentimicrobiaceae bacterium | reverse complement strand
GTAACCCAAAATTGCAATTTTCTATGTGATATGTATCAGATATACAGATAGATAATAGTTTGACCCAAGAGAAGTGTTCAAGTCAGGATGTAATAAATTGTCTTGTTAATAGTATGTCTTGAAATCTTGTGTTATATTTGTTTGCTGATAAGATTCTGTTTCGGATAATTCCAGATAATACTTCCACCACTTCCACTGACTTGGCTACTCTGCTTGTCGCCTGACCATTCTGCTATTTGAATAGAATTTATACTCTTCATCGTAAAGAGAAGTTTTACTGTACAAACCAAAAGTAAATGAAAAACCTGATAATGCTTTTACTGCTTGTTTCCGGGCTAAATGTTTCTGCCCAGGTGGCTGTTAATACGGATGGCACTTCACCCGATAATTCAGCTATGCTGGATGTGAAATCAACTGATAAAGGTATGCTTGTTCCACGGATGAGTTCTTCGCAACGCGATGCAATTACCAGCCCGGCGCCAGGACTCTTAATTTTCAATACTTCAACCAGTGCTTTTGAATATTTTACAAGTACTAAATGGTTGAATATAGGCGCTTCAATGATAGCTGGCAATGCTCCCGGCGACATGCTTGTATGGAACGGCTCACAATGGTTGCCGGCACTTTTTCGCTATTATTATCCTGACAGGGATGGTGATGGTTATGGAGATCATTATTCAGCACTCAACAGCAATACGCAACCGATAGGTTATGTTGTAAATGATTGTGATGAGGATGATAATAATGCGTTAATTGGAAGTCTTTCCCTTACTACTTATTATCCTGATGCCGATGGGGACGGGCATGGAAATCCTTCGGGTGTAGCTGTGCAGGCATGTTTTCAACCATCGGGTTATGTGATCAGTTTTGATGACTGCAACGACTCAAATCCCCTGGTTTACCCTGGCACGACGGAAATTTGCGATGGCATCGATAATAATTGTGATTTACAAATAGATGAAGGATGTTCTGCCTGTGGCCTTGTAATTAATGAAATTGATTATGATCAGGTGGGCACCGACAATGCTGAATTTATTGAACTCTATAATCCATGTTCATCTTCAATTGACTTATCCAGCTATTCTGTATTACTGGTAAACGGATCTAATAATGCGGTCTATTATACAATTCCTTTGCCGTCGGTAATGCTTGCAGCAAACGATTACTTTGTGATTTGCGGCAGCGGTTCAGGTACGCCGAATTGTGATATGCAGGTCACCCCTGGCACTGACTGGATTCAAAACGGGGCACCTGACGGCGTAGCTTTGGTCAACATCATTCAAAACTTTTTAGCAGATGCATTGTCATACGAAGGTCCTATTACAAATGTTGTACCTTATGGATGGTCGTTGGTGGAAGGGACATTATTACCTGTATCAACTGCAGATAGTAACATTGGTATCTTTGGACTTTCCCGGATTCCGGATGGTGTGGATACAAACAATGCTGCAGCAGACTGGAAGCTGACTATTATTACCCCGGGTACAGCCAATGTGAGCGGAAAATAAACATAGTGTGCAGATGCTGACGGTGATGATAATTCCGCTAATTGGGGTTTGCAATTCCCCCGCTTGCGCCGATTTATAATTGGGGAGTAAGAATCTGGGAAAGTTTGTTACATACAAAAGCAGGATTATTTTATTTCACAAACTCCCGATACCTGCTGTCGTTTTCGGTAGTATATTTGTATCGGCAATCAGGCATGTTATTCTACTGTACACCTGTCGTTTGCGGATCAGAAACCAGTATTAAACTTCGATTTTAGTATTAATTTATCCCTGCCAATTATAAAATTAACATCCAAATTACGAGATCATGAAATACGCCATTACATTGCTTATAGTTGTATTTATTTCAATGGGTGGAAGGATATTCTGCCAGGTAGCCGGTGAATTGGATTTAACCTTTAATGGTACAGGAAAAGTAATTTATGATTATGACATGTTCGATCTGTACAAGGATGTTAAGGTACAGTCTGATGGAAAGATTATTGCAGTCGGATCATCAATGAGTTCAACCTATATGTCGTCAGCAATCGTTGTATCGAGGCTTTTGGACGACGGTACATTTGATTCTTCCTTTGGCACCAATGGACAATTTGCGTATTCCGCTGACATCTTTGCAGATGCTAATAAATGTATAATCAAAGATGATGGCAAGATTTTAGTCTGTGGTTTTTCTACTGATTATACAACATATAACATGTTGGTGTTGCAACTGGATGAAAATGGCAACCTTGATCCTGCTTTTGGCACTAATGGGGTAGCGAAGGTCAACTCAAGCACATTCGAACTTAATGTATATGCCATGGAATTGCAGCAGGGGAATATTCTGCTTGCAGGTTTTGTTATAGATATCGATTACAGAAACGCCCCGGTAATACTGCGGCTCACCGAAGCAGGAATTCTCGACACATCTTTCGGGTTAAACGGAATCGCAACTGTTCCTGTCACCGAAACTGATAATGATTTTTCAGCGATTGCCATTCAATCTGATGGTAAAATCCTTGCAGCAGGGCATATTTCAAACGGACTAAGTTGGTTTTCACTTTTAATAGCCCGGTTCGATCAGGATGGTAATATCGATCCGACTTATGCAACAGATGGCGTGGTAAACCTGAATTTAAATAACGTTGATGATGAATTCTACGACGTGAAGTTATTGGATAACGATGGAATTGTACTCACAGGTTTTACTGTTACGCAGCCTGATTATTTATATAAGTTATTGTTGATGAAATTTGATAACACCGGGCAACCTGTTACTGACTTTGGGACAAATGGTGTTGTAACATACGGCGATGTTCCATACACATTTGGCGATGCAGTGGCTATACAGCCTGGAGGAAAAATACTCGTTGCGGGTTGTACAGGCGCCCTGGCACCTGATAATAATGATTGGGCATTATGGCGTTTCAATCCGGACGGAAGCCTTGATAATACATTTGGCAGCAATGGTAGTACTACCACCGACTTTTTTGGAAATGCTGATGAAGCTTTGGGAATAGCCCTTTATCAGGATAAAATTATACTTGCCGGTAAAACCCGAAATGCTGCCAATGTGCTCGATTTTGCAGTTGCGCGCTATTGGAATGACATTAATGTTTCAGTACCTGAAATTCGGACTACCGGCAATATTTCGGTTTCTCCGAACCCTGTTAAACGAAACAACATTCTTAACCTGGCATATGAACTGAATCAAAAGGATGCCATCACACTTGAACTGCTAAGCCTGACAGAAAGTTCTGTAATGTTAGTACCGATGGGAGAGCAGTCAGCAGGTAATCATATGTACCGGTTAAGGTTGCCTTCAGATTTACCAGAAGGTGTATATTACCTTAAATTGATGGGATTGCAAAACACTTCCTTGAATTCTAAACTGGTAGTGATAGATTGAGAATGGTAACAGAACATGGAATAGTTCCGGATAAATTAAACTAAGGGAATAAACAGTTTTATTTCACAAATTCCCAATACCTGCTGTCGTTCCCAGCTCGCGCCGATTTGTAATCGGGGCGTAAGAATGAAGAATGTTGTAAAATTCTACTGATCTGAAAAGATCGGATTAGAAAAGTGGAAAGGATAGGATATTATTCAAAATCTGGTTCTCAAACGAGGCCGAAAAAGAAAGGATAAGGGAATTGTTACTTTTTTATTTTCGGGATACCAGGTTGTTTACAGATAGCCAGGCATAATTCTTCATCAATATCTGAATGCCTCGGTATAGAGCTTTTTACCCCTGTTGTAATGTTAATAATGTTTTAACTGGAGGAGGAAAGGATGAGTAGGAAATCAGCCAAAGACTAAAACCACCCACGATACGGAAAATGCAATAGCCAATACGGAAGCGATAACAACAACAATAATGGCATCTCGTTTTGTACGCATATAATGATTAAATAATTTAATACCACAAATATACTATAATAACCCGCTCGCGCCGATTTGTAATCGGGGCATAAAAATAGAGAATATTGTAAAATTCTACAGGTTTGAAAAGATCGGGTGTGAAGATTAGCAAGGAAAGGATAATAAGAAAAATTATTTCTCAAACAAGGTTGGAAAAGAATGGCTAAGGGAATTGTTACTTTTTTATTTTGGGGATACCAGGTTGTTTGCAGATAGCCAGGCATAATTCTTCATCAATATCTGAATGCCTCGGTATATTGCTTTTTACCCCTGTTTTAATGTTAATAATGTTTTAACTGGAAGCGGAAAGGATAAATCGGAAATTAACCAAACCAGGTAATTAAACAATATACAAAAGCAATAATGAAAGGAATACCAACGAGTAAACATGCTAATATTGCCCCCCCCCCCTTGGATATTTTTTTACCGTAACTCATGTCTAAAAGATTTAATACCACCAATATACAATAATAACTTGCTCGCGCCGGTTTGTAATCGGGGCATAAGAATAGAGTATGTTTGTAGCATTAGCTTTCGATAGTGGAAATCCAGCTTAAATATACTCCTGGTCGTGATATGAAACGATATGCCTTTTTAGTTACTTTTGCAGAATAATATTAAACAGGACTAAAATGAAAGCGATAGATATAAATACGACACTGATTGATGGTTACTTGCGACTTCTGGATAATCTCAGCCCAGGCAATAAACTCGACCTTATTTCTAAACTTTCCATTTCGATAAAATCAGATATTACCAACAGGAAGAAATCATTTTTCAAAGCATTCGGTGCCTGGGATTCAAAACAACCGGCTGACCAAATTATTAGTGATATTCGAAGCAGCAGAACTTTTAACCGGCAAACAGAGCAGTTTTGAACAATTATCTCATTGATACAAACATTTGCATCTATTATATCAAAGGCAAGTTCGACCTCATGAAGAAATTTGAGGAAGCCGACCCCGATAATTGTTTCATTTCCGAAATCTCCCTTGCAGAGTTAATGTTCGGGGTAGCGAACAGCGAGAAGAAAGAGAAGAACCAGAAAGCGCTTGACAATTTCCTTTCAGGAGTTAAAATTGTTCCGATTTTTCATTCGCTCGATTTGTACGCTAAAGAAAAATCTCGGTTAAGAAAGGCCGGAACTCCAATCGACGACTTTGATCTATTAATTGGAGTGACTTCGGTGACACATAATCTGATAATGGTGACTAATAACACCGACCATTTCAAACAGATTAAGGGAATCGTGTTGGAGGACTGGACTAAATAATCTTGCCCTGATGACCTTTCCGTCGAAAGCAGCAACCCTTTTCATCAGGCAATCCACCCAACCTGAAATACGATTTCACATCTGCGAAGCAGGACCTTGAGGATAAATGGGAATGGTATAAAGAACACTATTTAATGAAACTTAAAAAATGACAAACAAGGAACAAATTAAACGGGATATCGTTATTGCTTTTGATTTTGCAGAGCAGATAATTGACAATCCAACCCTGTTGGATAAAATTCCGGAAGGTTCATCTATCACTTTTCTTGATGATGAAAACAGTAAGCCTGAAAAACGTTCGGATAAAAGACCTGCTAAAAAATACGTTAAGGTTAAACGTCATTTTGAAGTGCTGTAATTCATAAGCTAATCAGCTTAATACAAAAAGCCCTGCTTGTTGGCAGGGCTTTTTGTATTATTAAAACAAGGATTATTTTATTTCACAAACTCCCAATACCTGCTATCGTTTTCCGTAGTATATTGGTTCCAGTAGGCAGGGCAAACTTTTTCACCTGCCGGGGTGCGGAGGCTTTGCTGGTAAACACCAATCATCGGGTTAAAAACAATATCGGTAACACCAATAACAAAAGTGGTGGGAGCGGTTTCTTCCAGTTTCTTTTCTTCTTCTACCTGCACTTCAAACTTATTAAACGTGAGGAGATCCTTCAGGAAGGCAATTCGTTCTGCACTTGCGCCTTTTTCCACCACCGTGCAGCGGATGCCATTTATCTCTTCTACAATATGTTTGCCTCTTGTGAGTGCCATACTTGTTGCTTTTAAGGATTATTGAAGAATACCGATACTGTAACTGAGGATGAATTCGTAAATGCCGCTGTAAAGTCCTAAAACAGCAACGCCAAGCACACAAAGCACAAGCCCTGCACGGGTGTAAAAATCATTCCTGAAATAGGGGATAGGATTATCACTCTTGTTGATGAACATTGCTTTTACGACCAGCAGGTAATAATACAATGATATGGTGGCATTGAGAACAGCTATAAACACCAGCCAGTAATAACCTGCCGAAGCAGCCGATGTGAAAAGGAAAAACTTACCGAAGAAGCCCGCCACCGGTGGAATACCAGCTAATGAGAATAAGGAAAGCATCATTATAAGGCTTAGATTCGGGTTGGTGTGGTACAAGCCATCGTAGTCGTCCATCGATTCCAGGTTCTTAACCGTTGAAATGGCCGAAACAACACCGAAGGCTCCGAGGTTAGAGAAGATATAAACGAGTGCGAAATAAACCACTGTGGTCATCCCAAGTTGCGACCCGGCAATAATACCAAGCAGTATAAAACCAGCCTGCGCGATAGACGAAAAGGCGAGGAAACGTTTCATGTTCTTCTGCCTTATGGCAAACAGGTTACCTAAGGTCATGGTGGCCACGGCAATCACATACACCAGGTCCTTCCACAGGAAAGCTATGGAATGGAAAACGGTATAAAGGATTATGATGAAGATAAAAACTGCAGCGGCTTTGGAGATTACCGAAAAGTAAGAGGTGACATTAATCGGTGATCCTTCGTAAACGTCAGCTGTCCAGAGGTGGAAAGGTACCAGTGAAATTTTAAACGACATTCCTGCAAAGAAAAAGATGAATGCAAGAACCTGCAAGGGTTGATTGCCATAGTTGGCCGCTACCACGTCGAAATATACCGATCCGGTTGTACCGTAAATCATGGATAAACCAAAAAGGAGTATTCCTGAAGATAATGCAGATGACAGAATAAGTTTGATACCGGCTTCGGCAGAGCGGGATTTATGATGCGTAAAAGCAGCAAGGGCAGCCATAGGGATGGTGGCAAGTTCAAGTCCAAGGTAGAACATCAGGAAATCGCCGGAGGAAATCATGAAGTTCATCCCGATAAGCGTAGAGAAAAGCAGGATAAAAAACTCGCTGATCTTTTCGCGGTTCTCTTCTTTTTTGAGCCAGGTAGCTGATTGCAGCAACACGATGAAAGCTCCTATATTAAGGATGTTTTTCATCATTATTGTTAGATCGTTGGTGCGGTACATGCCACCAAACAGAATTCCAATCTGAGCGGGCAGGAATCCGATAACCAGATGGATAAAGAACAAAGCTATTGCAAGGTTAATTACCACTGGTTTTCGCTGCACCGAAAGGTTTAAGTCAGCGATCAGTACGACCAATGCCAGGATAGTGAGCAGCATTTCGTGTCGCATGGTCAAAAAATCTGATAAATTCATAGCGTTACAGCGGTTTGTTATTTTGTAATATGAGTTTTATGTTTATTTTTTTTCTCGCAACTTAGCGAAGCGTTCTAATGAGTGCAGCGAACTTAGCGAAGCGTTCTCACGAACAAAGTGAGTAATAAAGACGCAAAGGCGCAAAGTATTATTTATTTAAATTTCAATTCTGAATTTCTTCTACTCTAAAATCTTAAATCGTTAACTTAGCGAAGCGTTCTCATGAGCGCAGGAAAAAAGACGCAAAGTACTATTTATTTAATTTTCAATTCTGAATTTCTTTTACTTCTAAAATTTTAAATCGTTAATCGGTGTTCGTTATTACTTCTTGTCTATATTTCTTCACAGATTTGTACTAAAAAAGTCCTGCTAACCCGGCAAAACCATTCAGGCGTTCAACAATAGGCCCCAGACTGAATCCAATCATATCCGAAAGCCATAGTGGTGCTATCCCTATGGCAGCAATTGCAGTAATAAGCGTGACTGTTGATAAACGTTCGTACCATTTGGCATCAGTAAGATGCAGGTAATGATCATTGTTGATTGGCCCAAACAGCAGCATACCTACAACACGCAGGATATACACGGCAGTAATTACAATAGAACTTACAGCCATAATGGTAACAACCCGATGGAATGTATCAGGATGCTGAAAAGCACCAACAAAGATTGTCATTTCGGCAACAAAACCGCTGAATCCGGGAAGTCCGAGCGAAGCAAGGCCGGCAATAACATAGGCAACGCCCAGGAAAGGCATAACTTTCATCAGGCCGCCCATTTCGTTTACCATACGAGTATGTGTTCTTCCATATATCATGCCGATTAGGGCGAAGAAGAGGGCCGTCATTAAACCATGTGAGATCATCTGGATGATGGCTCCGTTCATAGCCGTCTGGTTCATCATCAGAACAGCAAAGAGAACAAGGCCGCAATGGCTCACCGAGGAGTACGCATTGATGTATTTAAGGTCTTTCTGCACAATAGCGCCAAAAGCTCCGTAAACCACGCTAATGGACGTGAGGATGATGAAAATCCAGGCAAGTTCATGTGCAGCTTCGGGCATCAGGTAAATTGCCACACGGAAAGCTCCATATCCTCCAAGTTTCATAAGCACGCCAGCATGAAGCATGGAAACGGCAGTAGGAGCAGAGGCATGGCCGTCAGGCGACCAGGTATGGAAAGGGAATAGGGCACCAAGTACTCCAAACCCTACAAATGTCATCGGGAAGAAGAAGCGTTGAGCTTCGATAGGAATATGGTTGCGGGCGATTTCCAATAAGTTAAAAGTGAGTGGTCCGCCGCCGGGAGCCGAAAAGAAATAAATACCAAGGATGCCCACTAAAAGCAATGCTGAGCCTCCCATAAGCATGAGTGTAAGTTTCATTGCTGCATATTCCTTTGGCCCGGAACCCCATAAGCCGATAAGCAGGTACATGGGGATAACCGCGACTTCGTAAAAGAGGAACATGGTGAATAAATCGAGCGAGATAAAGAATCCGAATACCCCGGAAGCAAGCAATATGAGGGAGATGAAGAATTCGCGTGCCAGGTAATCAACCTGCCAGGAAGCAAAAATACCTGCAAACACAACAACAGAAGTAAGGCCAATCATGGCAACGGATATACCATCCACACCAACCAGATAATGAATGTTGAGGCTGGGGAACCAGACAATATCTTTCATAAACAACATTTCGGCCATGTTGCCGGCCTGTCTCTCTTTGAGATATAGATAAATCAATACGGCAGCAAGGATGAGTTGAAAACTCATTCCAATAGCGCTTACCAGACGTGTTTGTTTATAATCCTTTGTAAACAGGATAGCGGTGATTGTCAGCACCGGTATTATTACGAAAAAACTTAAAATATCCATTCGTGTAGCTGTTAGTCTTTAAAATAAAATCGTTAATCCATGCTTGCCGCAGGCAGGCTTATTTGTTATTTCTTCTTGTTGTCTTTACATAACTTTAGGCACTTCAAACTCCAGGCACTATAAGTACTTCTTACTTCCAGATATATATGAAGAAAATAGCAAGCGCAATAGCACCCGAAATAAATACAAACCCGTATTGTTGTATCTGTCCCGATTGTAAATTCTTTATTTTCTCCGACGAGAAATTTGTTACCCATGCAATACCGTTCATAGCACCATCCACAATATGGCGGTCGAACCATGCCACCGGTGTTGAGATGTATGCAAAGATGATTCGTTTGGTCACAAACAAATAAATTTCATCGAAATAAAATTTATTGAACGACCATTTATAGGAATACTTAAATATGCCGGCCATTTTATCGGGCAGGCCATTTGGTTTCATGTACATGAACATGGCAACACCAATCCCCAGCAGGCCAATGAGTACCGATGGTATCGCAATACCCATTTCTATATGACTTTCAAATGGAACACCATCAGATGTTACCAATGAACTGAAAGGAATAAATCCTGTAAAAATAGAGGCGATTGCCAGGAAGATCAGTGGAAGCGTCATTTCCAAAGGTGCTTCGTGCGGTGTGTGATGGTAGTGTGTTTCTTTTCCCCAGAATACGCTGAAGTAAAGCCTGAACATATAGAAAGCGGTAAGGCCGGCTACAATATATTCTACGGCAAATAATAATTTGTTGCTTTCGAAGGCGGCTGTGAGTATTTCGTCCTTGCTGAAGAATCCGGAGAACGGTGGAACCCCAGCAATAGTGAGGCAGGCAATAAGAAATGTGATGTGTGTGATGGGGAGATATTTACGCAAACCGCCCATGTCCTCCATAACATTGCTGTGAACGGCATGAATAATAGCTCCGGCTCCAAGGAATAGCAACGCCTTGAACATGGCATGCGTAAACAGGTGGAACATGGAAGCCATAAAACCAAGACCTTCGTGGCCGCCATATCCTGATACACCTAATGCAAGCATCATATATCCGATCTGCGACATGGTCGAAAATGCCAGAATTCGTTTGATATCTGTTTGAGTACAGGCAATAACCGCGGCAAATAGTGAAGTGAAGGCGCCAACGTAAGCAACAACTTCAAGCCCTGGGGTTGCTGCAAATGAATAGATAGGGAATAAACGGGCAACCAGGTAAACACCGGCAACAACCATTGTGGCAGCATGGATAAGTGCTGAAACCGGTGTAGGTCCTTCCATTGCATCAGGTAACCAGATATGCAGCGGGAACATGGCAGATTTACCGGCACCACCCATAAACACAAAGATCAATGACCATGTCATAGTTGATAATCCCATGAACATAATTCCACTACCTGTTTTCATTGCGGCGCCATTTACATCAGTAAGAGAAATAAAATCGAATGTGCCGGTGTTGAATGATAGTAATAAGATTCCGATCAGGAAACCAAGATCAGCAAAGCGGGTAACGATAAAAGCTTTTTTGGAGGCCGAAACTGCCGAAGGTTTGTCATAATAATAACCGATGAGCAGGAAGGATGAAACGCCCACAAGTTCCCAGAAGATGTACATCTGGAAAATATTGGTTGCAAGTACAAGCCCAAGCATCGAAAAACTGAACAGGGACAGGAATGAATAGAACCGTGCAAACCCTTTTTCACCTTTCATATAGCCAAGGCTGTAAATATGAACCATTAGTGAAACGGTTGTAATAACAACGAGCATCATCACCGAGATCGGATCAAGCAATATACCCATGTCGATATGCAGCTTCTCGGTCAGGTTCAACCATGTAGTATTAAAAGCGATTATCTTGCTGAATATACCTTCAGCATTTTTTCCGTAGTTGAAAAAATACTGGAAAGCAGTGAAATATGAGAGCACTGCTGAGAGTGTCAATCCCAATGTTCCGATGAGCCCCGCAAGGAATGGCTTCATTTTATGCCCTGTAAGTCCCAGGAGTATAAAAAAGAAGAACGGTACCAGCGGTATGAGTAGCGTGAAGGAAAAATTCATTATTTCTTCGGTTTGTTATTTTCGTTTCAACTTTGACTTTACGAATATTTTTAAAGTACTTGCTTTTTTTGATCAGGCAGTTAGACTATTAGACTATTAGGCTATTAGTCTTTTAGCTTGATTCTTACTATATTTTAAAATTCTGTATTCTTTTTAATTAATTGCCTTTTATTTTATACTCCCTTTTTACCAAAAAGCCTATCAGTCTGACAGTCTTTTTTCTTCCTTACAGTCTAATTTTTCATCTCATCCACATTCTCCACATCAATCGAGCGGAAATTGCGGTATATATTTATAATGATCGCTATAGCAACGGCAGCTTCAGCAGCAGCAACAGCAATAATGATCAGGCTGAAAAAATGCCCCTGCAACTGATTTGGATAGAGATATTTATTGAATGCTACAAAATTTATATTAACCGAGTTGAGGATCAGCTCGATCGACATAAGCATTGTGATCAGGTTTTTGCGTGTGAGGAAGCCATAGATGCCGATAAAAAACATCAATGTGCTCATCACCAGGAAATATTGTAAAGGGATAGTACCAGTCATTGTCTTATATATTATTTAGCTTCTTTTTCTTTTTTAGCTACTACAATTGCGCCTATCAGGGCAGCAAGCAGGAGGATACTGATCACTTCAAAAGGAAGTGCGTAACCATCGCTGCCGTAGTTTATGAGTTGTGTGCCAATTGTGCGTACATCGCTTGCAATAGCAGGAACTGAAGAAGGAATAAATACAAACTTCAGTAATGCCATTATTGTAAGAATCATGCCGGCAATTGCAGCCAGTGCTGCAAAAATTGCATGTTTAAAAGGTGCCATTGCTGCACGTTCGCTTATATGGCTGGTGAGCAGTACCGAAAAAATGATCAGCACCACAATGCCTCCGGCATACACTGTTAACTGAACAGCAGCAAGGAAGTTATAGTTGAGCATAAAATACAGCCCTGCTGTGGCAATAAGCACAAACAAAAGGTAAACAGCTGCCCTGAGGATATTGCGGGTGGTTACGGTCATCACCGAAAAGATGATGATCATTCCCGAGAGCAGGTAAAACATGATTTCGTTATTCATACATTTATTCTTTTACGTCTTGCATTACTAAGGAACCAGGTTTGTTGAGTACTTTAACAAGTTTTGTCCTGTCCCAAACAGCATGTTCAAAAGTCTGAGCCATAACGATGGCTCCTGTGGGGCAGTTCTTGATACAAAGATTACAGAACGTACACATTCCAAGGTTGTATATGTGCTGGTCAAGAGCTTTTTTCTTTTTTCCTTCTTCAGTAACGATGGTTTTCGAGATGATTTCGATAGACCCATTCGGGCAGTTAATTTCGCAGATACCACAACCGGTGCAGCTATGCTCATTCTTTTCGTTATGAGTCATCACCACTTCACCGCGGAAGCGCTCAAACATCTTTAGTGTATCGCGGTTTTCAGGATATTGCTGGGTCACATTTTTCCAGGGTGTAAAAAAGTACTTTGCAGTAACTTTCATACCTGTGAGTAATGTCCAGATAGCATTGAAAACTTCGGCTATATAATTGAGGAATGATTTCATTTCTTATAATTAATATTTTCAGTTTCAGTAATTACCAATGCCAGCCCAATAAAACAATGGTTGCCATTAAAAGTATGTTAAACAGGTTAATTGGCAGCAGGTATTTCCATTCAAGTGTAAGTATCTGGTCAATACGAAGACGTGGAAAAGTCCATTTAAACCACATAATCAGGAAAATGACACCAAAAACTTTCATAAAGAACCAGATAAGTCCGGGTATAAAGTCCATAATAGTGTTAAAGGCTTCAAAACCTCCGAAATGGAATGGCATCCAACCTCCGAGAAATACTATGGTAGCCATTGCCGAAACAATAAATAGATTTATATATTCGGCCAGGAAAAAGAATGCGAATTTAATACCTGAGTATTCAGTGTGGAATCCTGCAGTTAATTCTGATTCAGCCTCGGCAAGGTCAAAAGGGCCGCGGTTGGTTTCGGCGGTTCCTGCAACTACAAATACTACGAAAGCAATGATTGCAGGGATATGGCCTTTAAAAAGAAACCATCCTCCTCGTTGCAGTTCCACAATTTCGGAAACCTGCATGGTACCGGCCAGCACAACCATTGTAATAAGTGAAAGCCCAACCGAAAGTTCGTAACTTACGATCTGTGCACCACTTCGCATTCCGCCAATAAGAGAATACTTATTGTTACTCGCCCATCCTGCCAGCAATACTCCAATAACTCCTACCGAAGAAACTGCAGTAACGAAAAATATACCAATGTCGAAATCAAGGGCTTGCAATCCGGGCGCAAAAGGAATAACTGATATCGTAAGAAAAGGAACAATGATTACAATAAAAGGAGCCAGGTTGTAAAGAAATTTATCAACACGGTTGGGCGTGATCAACTCTTTCATAAGCAGCTTCACAAAGTCGGCGATAGTCTGTAATAATCCCCAGGGTCCGACTCGCATGGGTCCCAGGCGTTGCTGAAATGCGGCACAAACTTTTCGCTCTGCATATACCAGTAAGAGTCCGAATAAAGCGATGAACAACAGGTATAAAACTCCAATAATTGTCCATTCAATAATTGTAGTAAGCAAAGGTGAAACGTTTTCAATCAATCCCTGGTGAATGGATTGAGAGAGAGGCGTAAAATCGTATTTTTCGAATGCCATTATCAAATGGGTTTATCTGTTACGTTACAATTTTTATTTATTGACCTTGATGCTGTTATCTGTCAATATCAGGAATTACAAGATCGAAAGTAGCCATGATAGCAACAAGGTCGGCAATTTTCCATCCTTTTGCTATGTGATTTATAGTGAAAAGATTCGAAAATCCTGGTGAACGGAATTTAACACGGTATGGATTTTTCTTGCCATCACTTACAATATACACACCAAATTCGCCACGGGCAGTTTCAACGCGTTGGTAAAACTCGCCTTCCGGGAGTTTAATCACGCCTTTCATTTTCACCGCATGATCGCCTTCTGGAATATTATCAATAAGTTGTTCAATAATATTCAAGGATTCCCACATCTCGTCCATTCTTAGTTTCCAACGCATGAAACAGTCACCATCGGTGCCAATCTTTTCGTCGAATTTAATATAAGGATAAGCGCTGTAAGGATTATGCTTGCGCACATCGCAACTAAATCCTGATGCCCTTCCGGTTGGACCGGTTACGCCAAAAGCAATAGCATCTTCTTTTGATAAAATGCCAACGCCTTTTGTACGGTTCTGGAAGATTATGTTATCAGTAAGCAGTTTATCGTACTCTGGTAGAATTTTCCTGAACTTTTTAATGAATGCTTTTACCTTGGTTTGAAAGTTTGGATGAATATCAAACATAACACCACCAGGCACACTGTAACTTAAAGTAAGACGGGCACCACAGGTCTCTTCAAAAATATCCAGGATATCCTCCCGGTCGCGAAGTCCATAAAAGAAAGCAGTGAGGGCGCCAAGATCCATCCCCGAAGCACACCACCACAATTGATGTGAAGCCAGTCGCTGTAATTCATCAAAAATGGTACGTATGTATTTTACACGCTCCGGAACTTCTACCTGAAGCGCATTTTCGATGCAAAGGCAAACAGCCTCGTTGTTCATATGAGCCGAGAGGTAGTCCATACGGTCAGTCAGATGGATTACCTGAGGATAGGAGAGGGCTTCGGTCATTTTTTCAATACCGCTGTGAATGTACCCGATATGCGGATCTACATTATGAACAATTTCTCCTTCCAGCTTTAGCAGCAACCTCAAAACACCATGCGTGCTTGGATGCTGCGGACCCATATTAACAAGATACTCGTCAGTCTTTATCTCGTCGGTGGTAACAAATTTTTCAATTATATCGGCCATAAACTATCTTTCTACAACATGAATATCATCCTTGAAATCTTTACGCAGCGGGTGTCCCCATGTATTGTCGAGAAAGAACCTGCGCATGTCGTGATGATGGTTAAAAGTTATTCCCAGTAAGTCATAGATTTCTCTTTCGTGAAACTCGGCTGTTGGCCAAATATCACAAACTGTATCCAGAACGGCTGTTTCCCTGTTTTCGGTATTGGATTTTACGACCAGGAAATGCCTGTGCGTGGTTGATTCGAGATGATAAACCACCTGGAGGTATTCCGGATAGTCAACACCCGATTCGCAAACCAGATAATCAAATGCGAGGTTTGGTTCCGACTTCAGGTTTTGCATAAAAGAGTGAAGCATTTCCCTGGGCATAGTAATTTCGGGATACTGACCGCCTTGTTTGGTAGCGGCGGCAGGGTATGCTTTCGAAAGTTGTTCTATAAGTTGTTCGTTTGTCATTGCCTGAAATGTTATCGGATTATGCGTTACCGGGAATTTCCCTGATGCGAACCCTTACTTTTTTATTTTAGTCTTAAAGTTTTTCTCTCTCTTTATCTTTTTCTGCAATTGCAGGAATGCGAATAAAAGTGCTTCGGGACGAGGTGGACAACCAGGCACATATACATCAACAGGTATAACATGATCAGCACCTTTTACAATAGAATAGGAATTATAAAAGAATGGCCCTCCTGAAACGGCGCAAGCTCCCATGGCAATAACGTACTTTGGATCAGCAATCTGATCATATAAACGCTTCAGAATTGGAGCCATTTTATAATTAATGGAACCCGAAATGATGATCATATCCGCCTGGCGTGGTGATGCCCTGGCTACTTCGTATCCAAAACGTGCCATATCGTGACGTGAAGCACCAACGGCCATAAATTCAATGGCGCAGCATCGTGTACCAAAAGTTAAAGGCCATACCGAATTTGCCCTCGACCAGTTAAGAAGTGCATCAAGTTGTGTGAGTAATATACTGCCCCCTTCGTATTGCTCGATAATAGGGAAGTCATTGGTCTCGAATTCTTTATTCTTTTTTATTCCCATTTCAACGCGTGTTTTTTCCAGGCATACAGAAGGCCAAGACCTAAAATGAAGAAAAAGATTAATATTTCAATGTATCCTGTCATTCCGGCTTGTTTCATCACAACTGCCCATGGAAAAACAAAAACTGTTTCCACATCGAATATCAGGAAGATAATTGCAAACATGTAATAACCAACGGTATATTGCAGCCAGGTTCCACCGATGGTTTCTATACCGCATTCGTAAGGTTCAAATTTAGTGGGGTTATAGGATGTTGGCGGAACGAAACTTGAGAAAAGCATTGCTCCTCCTACAAGCACCACCGCAACTATAAAAAACAAAACTAATGCTGAACTTTCCATATACTTACTTGATTTTAAGCCAAAGATTTGAATGCGGGCAAAAGTATAAAAATCTATTTATTTATATCTACGTATATGAGTATTTAGAATGACTTTACGCATGGCAAAGATCCACATATGTTAATATTGCGTTAATCAGACAATGGATTGTTACAGATTGTTTAAGGATGAACTACTTTTGTGACTCTGAATTTAATTGTAAAAAGCAAAATCATGACAAAAACGCTGATCGTTTCATTTCTTGTAATAAGCTTCCTTGCCTCCGGTATCCTTAATGCTCAGGAGGCGAAACCTGCCAAACAGGCTGAATTAAAAGTGAAAACTTCTGCACAATGCGGTCAATGCAAGGATAGGCTTGAACGGGCTATGGCTTTTGAAAAAGGAATAGTCAGTTCAACTCTAAACCTGGAAGATAAGGTGTTTACAATAGTTTATAAACCTGCAAAAACAACTCCTGAGAAAATTAGGACAGCAATAAGCAAAACAGGGTACGATGCCGATGCCGTTCCAGCAGATACCAAGGCTTATGATAAATTACCTCCATGCTGCAAAAAGCCGGATGGCGATACACCTGTTGAACATAAGACTGAATAGGTAAATCAGAGGGTGGTTGGAATTCAGGGAATAAGCTTAGAAATACTCAGACCAGAGTAATGAACGGTTTGTTTTAGTCTACAAAGGTTTCTTTAATTCTGGACTTAACCAAATTAATCTCTTTCTCATTCAATTTATCAATCACCTTTATTACCCTCTGTTTATCGATAGTGCGGATTTGATCTAAAACAATCCATCCGGTTTTATGATCATGTTTTACCTCAATTCTGGTTGGATAATTTCTGGACTGACTTGTCATGGGAGCAATGACAATAGTCTGCAAATACAGGTTCATCTCATCCGGAGAAATGATGACACATGGCCTTGTCTTCCTTATTTCACTGCCAACAGTTGGATCCAGATTAACCAGGACAATACAGTATTGTGCTAATTCCATTCTTCAAAGTTTTCGTCATCAAAAACATCTGTCATCAGTGGTTTGTCATCGTGGTTTTCGTGCATTTTATTGAAAGCCTTATCCCAACCTTTCCTTGGTGTTGCCTTTGCCCGGAGAATTATGTAGCCCTTTTCCAGTGTCACTTCAATAGTGTCCCTGATATCGTATTTTTCAATAAGCGTCTTGCTCAACCGGATTCCTTTTGAATTTCCAATTTGTATAACTGAGATTTCCATGCAGGTTTAATTTGTAACTACAAAGTTATTACATTTTATTCGACTAAAACAATGGATTCAAATTTATTTATTCATCGGAAAATAAATTCTATAAATAATGATCCAAAATAACTCTACCTGTCAATCCTCCTTTGAGGATCATATCAATCCATTCCGGCATATCTTCCAAACTAGAAATATGAATGTATTGATCAGGTAATTGTACTTTCCATTCTGAGGCAAGCAGATTCCAGATTTCTACTCTCTCTGTCATTGGGCAGGTGGCTGAATTTACACCAAGTAAACTCACTCCATTCAGAATAAAAGGAAAAACAGTTGTTGAAAGTAAAGGGGAACTCACATTTCCGCAGCAGGCTACTGAACCATGTACATCAGTTGATTTAAGAACCGTTGCCAGAGTATTTCCGCCAACGGTATCAATAGCTCCGGCCCACCGGCCATGCAGCAATGCGCGCCCTGACGGATCATCAACTTCTTCGCGCCCGATAACTTCCGAGGCTCCAAGCCGTTTCAGATTATCAGTTTCTTCGGCCTTGCCTGTTGATGCAATAACGTTATAACCGGCTTTAGAAAGCAGGGCAACGGCTATACTTCCAACACCACCGGTAGCACCCGTAACAAGAATAGTCCCTGATTCAGGACTTTGCCCGTTGCGCTGGAGCCTCCGCAGTGCAATCGCTGCAGTAAACCCGGCAGTGCCATAAATCATGCTTTCCAGTAAGGTAAGGTTAGCAGGCTTTGGAACCACCCATTCAGAAGGCACACGGATGTAGCCTCCAAACCCACCGGCAGTATTCATCCCTAAATCATAACCTGTAACAATAACTTCGTCGCCGGGATTAAAAGCAGGGGAGAGGCTGTGTTCCACAATACCTGCTGCATCTATACCTGGAGTGTGAGGGTATTTTCTGGTTACACCTTTGTTGCCTGAGGCTGAAAGTGCATCCTTATAATTAAGAGAGGAATAAAAGACCTTGATTAAGACATCTGCTTCTGGAAGGACAGCGAGGTTGCAGGTTTCTATCCTGCGTTCAAATATGGAAGTAGAGGTTTCGTGTATTCTTAAGGCTTTAAAGGTTTTTTGCAACATATCTTTTGAATTGCATTTAATTGAACAATGACTAATTCGCTGATTGATTGACATATTCCTGCCAGCTCATTTTCTTGTACTGTTCATCGGCAATAAATTTAAGGACCTGAAGGAATTCTGGCGCCTTGTGATAGCCCGGGAGGTTTGTTACCGGCTTGTTATGCCCGTCGAGAAAAGCGTAAGAAGGATAACTCATCTGACCCTGGAGCAACATTGCAGCAAATTCGTTTACCGAACGTGTCCTTTCGGGATCGGGGTTAAGATAGACTTTTCCTTCAAACTTAATGGGCGACTTTTCCTCAGCGTTAAGTTTAACGGCATAGAAATATTCATTCATATAAGCCACAACTTCGGGATCTTTAAATGTTTCGGCATCCATCTTTTTGCACCATGTGCACCATGACGTGTATACATCGATGATGATCTTTTTGTGCTTCCTGGCATTCATTTTGGTGGCTTTTTCCACGGTGTACCAGGTTATGTCATCTGGGGCCTTGGTTTGCGCATTACCTATAATTGGGAGAGTAAACAGAATAGTGATTAAACTGATGATTATTGTCTTTTTCATAATGAACTATTTTTAAATTTACTACGGACCTGCCTGCCGAAGGCTGGGACACGGAGAAAACGGAGTTACACGGAGGTTAAGTACGCGATAGTTCTGAAAATTTCTTTTATTTATTTTCTGTGCTCTCCGTGTCTCCGTGGTTAAAACTATTAATGTTCCGATCTTTCCATTTCCCGTTTCGTATCCTTTGTTTTCAATGTTTCGCGTTTGTCATATAATTTTTTTCCCTTAGCTATCGCGAACTTCAGCTTGGCAAGTCCTTTTTCGTTTACAAATAATTCCTGAGGAATAAGCGTGAGACCTTTTTCCTTGGTCTTGGTGGCAATCTTACGAAGTTCACGTTTGTTCATAAGAAGTTTGCGGTCGCGTTTTGGTTCGTGGTTGTATATCGATCCAAATTTATATTCGGCTACATGCATATTAATAACCCACAGTTCATCCGACTTAAATGCGCAGTATGCATCAGTAAGATTAGCCTTCCCTTCACGTATAGATTTGATTTCAGTACCAGTAAGTATCAGGCCGGCGACAAATTCCTCGAGCAGAAAATACTCGAAGGAAGCCCTCTTATTGCGGATGCTGATTGTGTTTTTAGGTGTAGTAGCCATTGTTGGTATTGGGCGGTGGCCTGCAAAAATACGCAAAATAGCTATGGGGTTTTACAGGCTGATGTTAATCCCCAACATCAGGGTGGTGCCTGCCTGTGGAAAATACCCATCCATCTTTCCAACGGAATTACCGGTATTGTAGCGATAAACCCATGCATTTGATTCGTAACGTTCATTCAGCAGGTTGTTGACCATCAGTGTAAATATTGTCTTATTTATATGAGATGTGTTTACTTCGTAGGCAAACAATAGATCGTTCACCACATACGAATTGAGTTTCCGATCGTTGCTGGATGTATTATCAATAAACTGTTTACCCACATATTTTGTGTTAAAACTGATTGTTAATTTAGGAATTGGCATAAGTATCAACTGGCTGCTGCCAATAATTGAAGGAGAAAAAGCAATATCGCTGTTACTATGCTCTACTGCAATTTGGATGCCGTCATCCCAGTTGTCAATTAATTCAGTAAAGTAATTGATCTTATTCCGACTTAATGTGAGATTGGCTTCCCACATGAGGTATGATGTAAATTTAATTTTGGAAGTGAATTCAATTCCAAGCCTGTGGCTTTCAGGAACATTGGTCATCACCGGTGCGCCAACATCATTTATTGCCCCTGTTAGAACCAACTGATTTTTGTAAAACATGGCAAAAATGTTTGCTCCAATCTTCAGGATATCTGTTTGAAGACTATAACCTGCTTCAAAATCATATAACAGTTCTGCGTCTGGAACCGGACCTTTTGGATTGGCATCGGTAAAATTACTCCGGTTGGGTTCGCGGTTGGCGATTGCAACCGATGCATAAACAGTTGACGATGAATTGAGTTGAAGAAATATGCCAGCTTTAGGATTAAAGAAAGAATAATTATGCTTTTGCGTGATGTCGCGCTGATCATCATCAATGCCATCAATCTTATGAACAATTTGCCTGTACTGGATGTCGCCAAACAGGTGAATACGGTGGGTCAGATCATATCCTGCTTTTGCGAATAGATTAAAATCTTCCTTGGCTCCGGTACTCTGGTAGTAGGTGTGGTTGATCTCACTATTGCCGGCATATTGAGCCCAGATAACTGTGCCATAATGCCTGCCTGTATAATAATTCCACGAACCTCCGAGTGTAAGATTCCATTTGTGTCCCGCATAATTCAGGGAATACGTTGCACCTGAAAAGTCATTATCCAGGTATTTTCGCCGGATAAGATCCGAATTAGTGATGCTGTCGGGTATAGGTTTAATGCCATAGGCTGAAAGTTCTGCATCTTCAGTATATTCCTCATAATAGCCTTTGCCTTTTGTATAATGAAAGGCAAGGTTTGCGAAGAGACGATCGCTGAACTGATGGGTCATAAGTAACTGATAATGATCCTGGCGATAATTATCTGTTTGATTATCGTAGTATTTCACGTTACCGTTGATACCTGTGTACATTCCGGCAACATTATAAGTGCGGATCGAGTCCAGCATTTCGCCTGATACGCCATACCATGCCTGGTATGTTTTTTCGGTTCCCGATATTAGGTTAAGTTTAACAATTGTCCGTTTGCTGTAATATCCTGAAGAAATAAACCAGGAAGATAAATCAGTGGAAGCCCTGTCGATGTAACCATCGGAATGTATTTTAGAAAACCGTCCGTCGAACGTAAAGCATTTATTGAGTAATCCGGTGCCAAATGAAGCTGAATTCTTAAGTGTATTGAATGAACCATATGCACTGTTTATTCCGGCATAAGGATCAGCACGCAGGCCTGATGTCTGAAGATTTAAGCTGGCGCCAAAAGCAGAAGCGCCATTTGTGGAAGTACCTACTCCCCGCTGTATCTGCAGGTTCTCAGCTGATGCAGTCACATCAGGCAGGTCCACCCAGTAAACTTCATGCGATTCAGGGTCATTTAGCGGAATTCCATTAACAGTAACATTAATACGCGTCATATCAGTTCCTCTGATCCGCATGGAAGAATATCCCACACCATTTCCGGCATCGGAAGTTGTGACAACAGAAGGAGACAGCGATACCAACGCCGGTAAATCCTGCACCAGGTTTCGCTGGGTAAGTTTTTCGCGGTTAATATTTTCATAAGTAACTGGAGTGCGATCACCCGCTCGTGTGGAACTTATGATGACTTCATCCTCCATAAAAATTTTTCGGTCGAGAGCAATATCAAAATGCCGCGAATTATTTATTACTATTGTTTGCAAGGATGTTTGATATCCCACAAAACTGACGCTTACATCGTATGTTCCAGGCTTTATCCTGGCTATGGAATATAAGCCATCTGGCGATGTAGCTACTTGCCTGTAGGAATTTTGTAACGCAACATGAGCGCTCTGCAAGGGCTGTCCGTTAGTTTTGTCGGTTACTTTACCGTCAAGTGTAAACTGAGCAAACAGAGTTGTACACCAAAGCATAGCTGGAATGAATACCAGTGATTTCCTGAAAAACATTATCAGAATCCTTTAGATTAAACTTATAGACGGACAATAAGGGCATAGCCGCCTGTTATTAAGTTTACTCCAAATTCCCTTCGCCGGCATTATCCGGAGCAGGTTCAAAGAGTTTGATCTCAGCCCGTAATTTTAGGGCACCCCTATTTTAAAACAGCAGCAAAGATAAGTAAAATATAGAATCTGGTCATGTATATGGTCTATATTGTATGATAATACCCGTGAATTATTAAGCATTGGATTGAAAGATGGCATTTATCTGTTTTTTTCTGAAACATCATTTGAAGGAAATTTTATTTGTAGTGTCATCTCCATTACCTGATCAATTGATTTTAGGTTAAATTTGCTAAATATTATCCTTATATGCTATGAATATTGTAATAATCAACGGGCCAAATCTCAACCTGTTGGGGAAGCGTGAAACAACCGTCTATGGTGAAAAATCCTTCGGGCAATATCTTGAAGAGCTGAAGAGCAAATTCCCGGAGGTAAATATTGACTATTTCCAAAGTAACGTGGAAGGGGAATTGATAAATAAACTGCATGAAAGTGGATTTTCATGCGATGGAATAATCCTGAATGCAGGAGCTTACACGCATACGTCTATTGCTATCGGTGATGCAGTAAAAGCTATCATTGTACCTGTGGTTGAAGTGCATATCACCAATGTGATGTCGCGGGAGGAATTCCGTCACCGGTCATATATATCGGCAGGTGCAAGAGGAGTGATATTTGGTTTCGGTATGGATAGTTATCGCATGGCCTTACTCAGTTTCCTGGGAGAATAACTATTCTTACATTGGCGGTGGGAGGAATTAAAACTGAAGAGTTAATTAAATTTTGAAGCGATCGCCTGGCAAGTCAGAAAACAGGTGGCGTTTGCGTAGAAAATAATCTACCACCAGATTACCCCGGTATATTTGCGAAACAGGTTTTTGATGAATAGCTTTTCTTTTCTTCCGGTGGCGCAGATAGGTGCGGTAGAAATAAGTATGCGCTTTGAATACCGCATAAAAATCGCTCATTCCTCCATCTACCATAAATTTTAATGCAGCAATAGCATCGAGGAGTAACCTCTTTATAAACACAGGTAAAAGTTCGTTGGTTGGTAGATTCTTATAGAGTAGCACAATGTTATTGCGCATATTGAGGTAAGTCTTCAACGAAGATTTTTTAGGAAGAGTGCCGCCGCCAACATGAAAGACCGTAGATGTCGGGCAATACATTATCCGGTATCCTTCATTTTTGAGTCTCCAACAGAAATCAATTTCCTCCATGTGTGCAAAAAAGTCCTGGTCGAGGCCACCGTATTTTTTATACAAATCAGCCCGCACAAACATACAAGCTCCTGTAGCCCAGAAAATTTCAGCTACATCATCGTATTGTCCATGGTCTTTTTCCAATGTCTGGAAAAGCCGGCCACGGCAGAATGGATATCCATACTTGTCAATAAAACCTCCGGCAGCTCCGGCGTATTCAAACATTTCCCTGTCGTGAAATGCCATTATCTTAGGCTGACAAGCAGCTATTAATGGATCACTCTCCATGAGTTTGATAACAGGGCTTATCCAGTTTTCCGTGACTTCAATATCGGAATTAAGCAAAACATAATAATCTGCCTCAATATGGGATAAAGCATCGTTATATCCTTTGGCAAAACCGCCATTCGTCAGATTTTGAATAATCCGTACTTCCGGATGATTTTGCTGAAGCAATTCCAAAGAGCTATCTGTAGAAGCATTATCAGCAATAATAACTTCGGCCACGTTAGCGCTATATTTTAAAACCGTTGGCAGGAATTCTCGCAAGAACTCCCTACCATTCCAATTCAATATGACAACAGCTACTTTTGGCAATGGAATGGTGGTTTATTTGGGTTGGATTTGGATAAAAATGCGGTTAAAATTAGGAATATTTCGCCAAAGCGGGAAATCAATTTTCGATAGTCTCAATGTCCGATCGTTTATGTTTCCATCTTTTGTGCGACCAAAACCAGTTTTCGGGGTGGAGACGTATGGAATTTTCGAGCAGGCGGACATGTTTTTCAGTAATTTCAAACTCGGCTGTTTCCTTTGGTGCATCTGATATAAGGCTTAGAGTGACTTCATAGCGCATTCTTCCTGTACGCCGCGTATCCAAATATACTACAGGCAAGTTAAGTGTTTTAGCAATTTTTTCAGCTCCAGAAAAAACGGCTGTTTCCTGATTAAGGAAAGTTGTCAAATAATTTATTTCACTCCTGGTAGGTGTTTGATCACCAGCCATGAGGTAAGCCGATAAATTCTCCTTGTTCTGAACCATCATACGGAAAAATCGTTTGAAATGGACAATACTATCAGGAATGAATTTCGTGCGGAGTCGCATCATATATTTTTCGAAGAATGGATCAGATAACGGTTTTGCCATGCCATAGCATCGATGTTTAGTATAGAATGCAATAATAGGGGAGGCCCATTCCCGATTTCCGCAATGTCCCATAATAATTATAACGCACTTTCTTTTGTCATACATTTCATCCAATAGTCCGACATTATTAATTTTTACGCGTTTCATCAGCTGTTCTCCGGACATATGCTGCAACTTTATCACTTCGATAAACAGATCACCCAGATTACGATAATATTTCCAGGCGATCTTATTAATTTCCTTCTTTGTTTTTTCGGGAAAAGCATTGCAAAGATTTCCGGAAACAACCGTCCTCCTTTACTTTACGATAAAATACAGAATGAATGATAAGAAATCTGATTTGATGTACAATAACCAAAAAGTCAGAAGTGCGATAGACAAGGCGAATGCTAAAAAAGCATATTGAAAAATAAACATCAATTATTGGATATGTCTTTATCTATATGGATGACATAAGCTTGTAATGATTTGTTTTATTTTGGGTTATTGAAGTCCTCGCCTGATTTGCCGCCGAAACGCGAATTGGGAGATGAGTCAATACTTGCGTTTCTTAAGAGGTAAGTTTGCCAGCCAGTATTGCTAATTTCCCCTGGGACATCAGAGTGCAGCATCCTGAAATCATTCGTAAAATCAGGTTCGTAGAAGACAAATCGCCGGTTAGTAAGTGTCCCGCATTTGTAGTAATGCCATATCTGGTAAGGAACTACATCCCTCTCGTATGGTCTATCCACGATAGTATTTGGTGGACCATACTTAAGAAATACCCTGCCGCGGTCAGTTTCATAGCCTTTTTTCACTTTTGTATGGAAGGATGCATCGGCTTTGAGCACTTCAATTTTATATAGCTCCCAGGCTTTTTTTGGATCAAGGTTATCGCGCGATAACCAGAAATTCAGAAAAAATTGTTGTAAGGTTTGAAGGTCTGCAGTTTTTACCTGATTATCTGCAAAAGTGCCTTCAAGATTTGTAGAAATAGGGTATAAAGAGCGGATATATTCCCTCAATGTGTCTATGTTATTGAAATTATTAACGAAAGAGTTTGTCACATCAAGTGCTGTGATGTCAACTATGTTAAACTGGATTGAAGGATTGCTGCGTTGGAAGAACACCTGGTTTTTGGCCAGGAGGTTGTTCTCCTTGTCGTGTGCTTCTATTGTGAGGTAATAATTACCGGAAGGCAATTGGCTGATGTCAAACTCAGAAAACACAACATTAACATCGTGAGTTGTCTCTCTCTTCAATTTATGGAAAATGGTGACAATCTTGCCAGTTTCAGCTGATTCAATGGAATTGGTGATTACAAATTTCTCATCTTTTCCCAATACCTTTTCTGCGTTATAGATTTCAGCATAAAATGTAAGTTTGTTTATTGATGAAGGGTAGAAATTATCTACAAATGGCACGAAGTCGTATCCGCTTTTGGTCAGAATACTTGTTTCGTCAGTTTTCCTGAACGATTCTATGAGTTGGATACCCGATAGATTTAGCTTATCTGATGGGTAATTAATCTCAATTGGTTCGTTAACTTTAAAAGGAGGACGATCTTTAAATTTATCAGCAATAAAAATTTCCAGATCGTATTTTCCATCAGGCAACAGGAAACGCTGCTGATCAATGAAGTTGAAATTGATCATTGCAGTATCTTCCGTTGCAGGGCTGAGTAATTCATATTTTTTAAAATCCTTGATAAGGCTATCCTGCCTGAAAATCATTGTTACCTGGATTGCTCCCTGAAATTTTCCGTCATCATTCCGATGGAACACTACAGAATTTCCAACAACAGAAATGTAAGTTTCCACATAAGGGCCTTCTGTTGGTGAAACAAATGTAGCATAGGAAAGGTAGGCCCTGAGGTTCCCTGCCATAGTATTTCCAAAGAGGAACATGCCCAGAAAAGTGCTAAGTATTATTGTGCGTTTCATTTTGATGAACTTTACAATTATAACACAAAGGTAAAGAAAAACTAAGCTCAGTTCAAGGATATTGGATGATGAGTTTAACATAGGCGGTATCCAAGTATTTTTTGGCGGTTCAGTTTTTTTTGTACTTTTGCAGAGGAGAGATGGCAGAGTGGTCGATTGCGGCGGTCTTGAAAACCGTTGAGGTGCAAGCCTCCGGGGGTTCGAATCCCTCTCTCTCCGCACTTACCTGATATACCACCTGCTGTATTATGCAAAATGTTCTTTACAATTAAGAGGAGAGATGCCAGAGTGGTCGATCGGGGCGGTCTCGAAAACCGTTGACCCCTCGCGGGGTCCCAGGGTTCGAATCCCTGTCTCTCCGCCAAGCTGAAAGGCAAAAAATTGAAAACCACCGTAAACACTGATGTTTTGGTGGTTTTTTGCTTTTTAGCAAAGCATCAAAAAGCATCAAAAAGCATTAAAAGAGTGGACTAATTCGGTGACCTTAAAAAAATGGCCGAAAAAAGTCACCGAATTAGGTGCTTATATATTGATTTGCAGTACTTTGCCTTGCCCTCTTTTGCTCCAAAAATCTAATATTGTAAACCTAAAAAATTTAGATTATGACAAGAGCATCATTCAGTGTCCTCTTTTACATCAAAAGAGCAAAACTGCACAGAGACGGCAAGAGTCCAATTTATGCCAGGATCACTATTAATGGAGAAAGAGCTGAATTTGTCCTTCAGGCGAGTATTGAAGAAAGCCTTTGGGATAATAAGCATGGCAAAGCCAAAGGGATGACTAAAACAGCCAAAGAACTAAATTCCTTTCTGGGAACAGTGAGGATAAACATTGTCGTGAAAAAGCGTGAATTAGAAGAAAACGGAGAAAAGGTTACAGCCATGCAACTCCGAAGTGCATATAACGGCCTGGATATCGAAAGTAAGACAATACTTGGAATATTCAAAGAGCACAATGTAATGGTAGAAGGTTTGATAAACAAGGATTTCGCGCCAGGCACAGTAGAGCGTTACAAGACCTGCTATAAACATGTGGAGGATTTTATTAAGCTGAATTACAACCGGAGCGATATGAATCTACCGGAGATCAATCAGATGTTTATCAGCAAATTCGATTACTACCTGAAGACTGAAAGAAAATGTTGTCATAATTCAGCTACAAAATACCTGAAGAATTTTAAAAAGATCGTGCGGATAGCCCTATCAAATGGCTGGATGAAGAAGGATCCGTTTATAAACATAAAGTTTCATCTGGATGATGTGGACATGGCCTACCTGGACGAGGCTGAATTGAAGGCTCTCATAAATAAGAGATTCAAAATAGCACGAATGGAACAAGTGAAAGACGTGTACTTGTTTTGCTGTTTTACAGGGCTGGCTTTCGTTGATGTATTCAGCCTTAAAGCCGGTGACATCATAATGAAAGACAGCCAACAATGGATAAAAAAGCAAAGGCAGAAAACCAAGAATTGGTGCCATATCCCTTTATTAGAAACTGCAAGTAAAATTTTAGACAAGTACAAAAATAGTCCTGAATGCCTGAAAGCCGGCAAGTTGTTGCCAGTACTATCAAATCAGAAAATGAATGCCTATCTGAAGGAGATTGCAGATATTCTGGAAATCAATAAGAACCTGAGCACGCATACTGCCAGGCATACTTTTGCGACGACAGTAACCCTGGCAAACCATATTTCGATGGAAGTGGTATCGAAGATGCTAGGGCATTCCAGTATTAATATGACCAAAAAATATGCTCGTGTGGTTGATGATCTTATTCAAAAGGATATGCAAAAGATTTACGGGATGTATGAGGCTGCAACATTGAACTGACAAATGCAAGAGCAGTTTTAAAAGAATGTGTTTTATCGTTTTATTTTTCTTAAATAATCGATAATCAGCTTGTTATTGTCGTCAATTTTGGACATGAGCAGTTTGTGGTCTGATTTATTGTCTTTGATCAGGTCGCCAACATTCAACTCAATACGGGCCTTGTCGGATTCGAGAGCGGATATCCGGGTACTATTCGCAGTAGTTTGATTAGTCAGATTAACCCATGCTGCTACCCCGCTGCTTAAGAGTGCTAAAAGGGATATTATCTGGCCGTAGGTTAGCCCTAACTGAGTAAATTTCTGAAGTACCATTTTTACAGTTTTTATCCCTTGTTTAATTTACCTTTAATGAGTTGTCGTAGAGTTCCCTGAGTATGTTTGCGGGTGATTCGTGGGACAAGTGACGCAGTATCATTTTGCATTGATCCTGTATTTTCTTTTTATCCGTGGCAGGTTTAGCACATTCATCATGAATGGAGCGCATAGTTAACCGGATGAGTTCTACAGTATCCATTGCTACCATTACAATCCATTTATCACATTCATATTACTAACTGCTTCTAACGGAACAGCATCGGAGTTGCGATATATATTGCCCAGTTCCGGATTGTATGAAATTCTGAAGGAATCATCAGGGCGGAAGGCATCAGGCATTGTGAATATGAGTTGATTAGCTGCTCCCGGAGTAAACATACCATCTTCGTATGGTGTCCAAGATAGCTGACCCTTGTCAGATACATACAGTTCAAGAGAAAATCCATAATAGAAGAAGCCCTGA